>NZ_JBHYUU010000270.1:0-8274 GCF_042749955.1 Kitasatospora sp. NPDC059462
GCGACGTTTTCGGCACGGTGGGGCTCACCCCCTGACGCCCGGGGGCCCGGTCCCCCGGGGGGGGTACCGGGCACCGGCGTCCGCCCGGGCTCAGCCGAGCAGCCGCTTCAGCCGCTCGCCGGCCGTGCCGAGCACGCCGCGGGCCTCGGCGAGCCGATCCGGCGTCACCCCGCCGTCCCGGGCCGCGTCGCGGACCTGGTCGCGGAAGCGGTCGAGCAGCCGCTCCAGCTCCCGGGCCGGGTCGCCGGCCGGGTCGGTGGCGGTCCAGGCCGGGGGCTCGGCCGGGGCACCGTCGGCCGGCTCGTCCTTGTCCAGGTCGATCCGGGTGACGGTGACCCGCTCCGCGGCGGGCGCGCCCCCGGCGGGCCCGGCCTTCTCCTCGGCGGGGTGGCCCCAGCGGGCCGCGTCGGCCAGCCCGGCCAGCCCCTTGGTCAGCTCGGAGAGCCCCTCGGCCAGACCGGTCGGCCAGTCGCCGCGCGCCGCGTGGTCACGCACCTGCTGCTCCACCCGGCGCTTGATCCGCAGCGCCTCCTGCTGGGCCGCGGTCCGCGCCGCCCTGGACTGCTCGCGCAGCCGGCGGGCCTCCTCCTCGGCGGCCTTGGCCTTGGCCTTGGCGGCCTTCTCCTGCTCCTTGGCCCGCTTGGCCTGCTCCTTGGCCTGCCGCTTGAACTGGGCGAACTCCTCCTTGGCGCGCTGCCAGGCGGCCTGGTCGCCCCACGGCCCGGCCCACGGGTTGCCGCCGTTCGCCTCCGCGTCCCCGTCCTCCGTCTGCGGCCGGGGGGCGTTCCTGCGGGCCTGCTCGGCCGCGCCCCACAGCTCCTCGCGCAGGTCCTTGGCGCTGTCCCGGACGTCCTCGCGGATCGCCCCGGCGAGCTGCGCCACCGAGTCGTGGATCTCGACCTCCAGCTCGTCGAGTTCGCCCCGCCGGGCGGCGAGCTCGGTGCGGCCCGCGTCGGTGAGCCGGTAGACCTTGCGGCCGCCCTCGGTGCTGTGCGCGACCAGACCCTCCTGCTCCAGCTTGGCCAGCCGGGGGTAGACGGTGCCGGCGGAGGGCGCGTACAGGCCCTGGAAGCGCTCCTCCAGCAGGCGGATCACCTCGTAGCCGTGGCGCGGGGCCTCGTCGAGCAGCTTCAGCAGGTAGAGCCGGAGCCGGCCGTGGCCGAAGACGGGGGTCATGTCAGGCCTCCTTGGTGAGGTCGGGGCCGGTGGACGGGCCGTCCCCGGCGGGCAGCTCCCGGACGACCGCCTGGGCGTCGTCGTCGGCGTCCGGCCGGCGCAGCACGGTGACGGCGCCGGAGACGGTGGTGACCGAGAGGCTGCCCTTGCCGTCGCCGAGCTGGCCGGAGAGCCGCTTGGTGCCCCAGCTGCCGGCCACCTTGAGCTCGTCGAAGCTGGAGGAGAGGTCACCGCTGGTGGTGCCGGCCTCGACCTTGGTGTCGGCCAGCGAGGGGAGCCGGACGCCGACCGCGCCGCTGACCGTGTTGACCTTGATCTCGGTGGGGGCGGCGGCCGCGAGGTCCAGGGTGACCGCGCCGGTGACGGCGTTGGCGGACACCTTCTCGGAGGTGCCGGCGACCACGGTGAGCCGGCCGGAGACGGTGTTGAGCCGGAGCTGTCCGGCCACCGACTGGGCGTCCACGTCACCGGTGACGGTCCGGGCGTCGGTCCGGCCGGCCAGGCCGACCAGGGTGATGTCGGCGCCGGCGGTCTGGGTCGAGACGTGCCCGGTGATGCCGGAGACGGTCGTCGCGGCGGAGACGGTGCCGACCTTGACCTCGGTGCCGGCCGGCACGGTCAGGGTGACCGCCGCGGTCCGCTTGCGCTTGAGCGAGGCGAAGAAGCCCTTCACCGACTCGACCGACTTCAGGACGTCGCCGAACTCGTTCCAGCTGCTGAGGTCCTTGTAGGTGACGGTGAGGACGCCGTCGACCAGGGTGACGTGCAGCGGCTCGCCCTTGAGCTCGGTGACCTCCAGGCGGGCGGGGCCCTCGGCGGCGACCACGTTGACCGTGCCGTCGATGATCCGCACCTGAAGGGTCCGGACCGTCTCCTCGATGGTGATCCTGTCGGGTCCTTCGACCGTCCACTGGCTCATCTCTGCCGCCTCCCGTTTCGGACTCGCGATGTATCGCGTTCTCTTCTCAAGACGATATATCGCGTGACGGCGAAGTCAAGGGAGTCCCGCCCCGGGGCCGACCCGGAGCGGACCCTGAGTCCCGCCCCTACGGGTCGCATGCGAAAGGGCCCGGAGGCGGGTGCCTCCGGGCCCTGACGACGGCCGTTCACCGGGTCAGCCGGTCACTCGTCGTCCTCGTCGTCGAGCCGCGCCAGCCAGGTGGCCAGCCGCTCGACCGGGACCTCGAAGTCCGGGTTGAGGTCGACGAACTCGCGCAGGCGCTCGGCCAGCCACTCGAAGGTGACCTCCTCGTCGCCGCGCCGGCTCTCCAGTTCCTCGATGCCGCGGTCGGTGAAGTACACGGTTCGCTCCGGTCCGGTGGGGATTCGACCTGGTCAGGATAGACCGGGTCAGCTCGCCCGCCAGGTGGAGAGGGTGACCTTGGCCGCGCCGGTGGCGGGGTCCGCGACCTCCACCTCGGCGATGGCGATGTTGCGGGTGATCCGGTCGCGGATGCACAGCAGCCGGCCCGGGGTGACCCGGTTGAACGTCAGGTCGGTGTCCGGCCGGGAGTCGATCGCGGTGGCGCACTGCTCCGGGGTGACGGAGGTCTCGGTGATCACCGCGAAGTCGGACTTGTTGTCGCCGACGCTGTCGAAGGAGTCGGCCCGGCTGCCGCTGGAGGTGGACTCCCGGCTGAGGCCGAGCCCCCACTTCAGGTCGGAGCCGCGCGGCACCACCGTGCCGGCCGTGAGGTCGATCCGGTAGGCCTCGCTGGAGTACTCGGCGCCCGGGATCGCGAGCGACTTCTTCGCGATCACCGGCTGGTAGCCGGTCGGGCGGGCCGGCGCGGTGACCCCGCCGGACGCGGCCGGCGTGCTCGGCGTGGCACTGACCGCCGGCGTGGTGGCGCTCGGGGTGGTGACCACGGCGGCGGGCGGCGTGGTGGCGGCCGGCGTGGTGGCCGGCGGTGCGGCGGGCTGCGCGCTGCCCGTGCCGGCCTGGCTGCTGCTGCTCTTGTCCTTGTCGTCGCCCATCTTGGACATCAGCACCACACCGCCGGCCGTGCCGCCGAGCGCCATCACCAGGGCGACGGTCAGCAGCACCTTCCACGAGACGCCGCCCTTGCGGGCAGGCTCCGGCGCCGGAGCCGGGGTGTCGGTGACCACCGGGCCGGGCGGCGGGGTGTCGTAGGACGGCGGCTCCTGGCGCAGCTGGACGGTGGGCGGGGCGCCGAGCAGCGGGCCGGTCGGCGCCTCGGTGGGCGTCTGCGCGGCGCCGTACGCGCCGAGCGGCGGCGGGACGAAGCCGGGCGGCGGGGTGTCCGGCCGGGCCGGGCCGAACCCGGGCGGCGGCGGGCCGAAGGACGGCGCGGTGGCCTGGTGGGTGGGCGGCGCGCCCGGCGGCGGCGTCGCGGCGAAGGGCCCGCCGGTCGGGGGAGCGGCCGGGGGAGCGGGCGGCGCGGCGGGCGCGGCCGGCAGCGGGGTGGGCGGGGTCTTCGGCAGGTCCGAGCGGCGGGTGATCTCGGTGTTGACCTGCTTGGGCAGCCAGTCGTCGGAGAACCGCAGCTGGCCGCCGACGCTCGGGTGGTTGCGGGCGACGTCGATGATCTCGGCCGGCGTCGGCCGGTCCTCGGGGGACTTCGCGAGGCAGCGCAGGATCAGCTCGCGCAGTCCGGCCGGGACGGCGTCCAGGTCGGGCTGCTCGTGCACCACCCGGTAGAGCACGGCGGTGTCCGGGCCGTCGCCGAACGGCGCGGTGCCGCCCGCCACGTACCCGGCCAGCGCGCCGAGCGCGAACACGTCGGTGGCCGGGGTGACCGGGCGGCCCTGGGCCTGCTCGGGCGACATGAAGGCGGGCGAGCCGATCCGGTAGCCGGTGCCGGTGAGCGCGGTGGCGTCGGCGGCCCGGGCGATGCCGAAGTCGATCACCCGCGGGCCGTCGCCGGCCACCAGCACGTTGGCCGGCTTGAGGTCGCGGTGGACCACCTCGACGCTGTGGATCGCCTGCAGGGCCTCGGCGATGCCGCCCATCAGGAGCAGCACGGTGCGGATCGGCAGCGCGCCGTTCTCCCGCACCACCTGCTGCAGCGAGGGGCCGGGGACGTACGCGGTGACCAGCCACGGGGCGTCGCCGTCCAGGCCCCCGGAGTCGATCACCTGGGCGGTGTAGAGCCCGTGGATCCGCTGGGCGTTGGACACCTCCTGGGCGAACCGGCGGCGGAACTCGCCGTCCTCGGCGAACTCCGGACGCACCACCTTGAGCGCCACCGGGCGGCCGCCGGGGGTGTACGAGAGGTAGACCCGGCCCATGCCGCCGGCCCCGAGCCGGGCGAACAGCCGGTAGCCGCCGACCTCCCTCGGGTCGTCAGGGAGCAGCGGCTGGAAGACCGGTGGGAGGGGTGCGGAGGGTGGCGTGTCGGCGGTCATGCGGTTGATCCCCCTGGGAGAGCGGTGAGGTCCACCGGCCACCGTCGGCGGGCGCGGCGACGGGCGCCCGGGCGGCGGCCGGACAGGCCATAACCTATCGACCCGTCAGGACGCCGTGCAGGTCGGTGCCCGGTTTGGTTGCAGAGCTGGGACCTTCGCACACGCTCCGCGCACGGCCGGGGGCCGCCCCGGACCGGCCCGGGAACGGCGGCGGCCCCCCGTTGCCCTGGACGTCCAGGGCAACGGGGGGCCGTACTGCCGGGGGCCTCGCCGCCGGCCGGTCGGGACCGGCGGGTCAGAGCGAGAAGACCTCCTCGACCAGCGCCTGCTGCTCGGCGGTGTGGCGCTTGGCCGAGCCGACCGCCGGGGCCGAGGAGGCCGGGCGGGCGACGCGCCGCAGCCGGGCGCCGTTGGCGCTGCGGCCGATGACGACCTCCAGGTGGTCGACCAGGTTCATGGCGATGAACGGCCACGCGCCCTGGTTGGCCGGCTCCTCCTGGGCCCAGACGAACTGGACGTCGCTGCCGTAGCGGGCCAGCTCCTCCTGGAGCTCGGCCACCGGGAGCGGGTAGAGCCGCTCGACCCGGACGATCGCCGTGTCGGTGACACCGCGCTCGGTGCGCGCCGACTCCAGGTCGTAGTAGAACTTGCCGGCGGTGATGACCACCTTGCGGACCTGCGCCGGGTCGACGGTGGCGTCGCCGATGACCGGGCGGAAGGAGCCGGACAGGAACTCCTCGGTGGCGCTCGCCGCGGCCTTCAGTCGCAGCATCGACTTCGGGGTGAAGACGACCAGCGGCTTGTGGTGCGGGTTGTGCGCCTGCCAGCGGAGCAGGTGGAAGTAGTTCGACGGCAGGGTCGGCATGGCGACCGTCATGTTGTTCTGCGCGCACAGCTGGAGGAAGCGCTCCGGGCGGGCGGACGAGTGGTCCGGGCCCTGGCCCTCGTAGCCGTGCGGCAGCAGCAGGGTGACGCCCGAGTGCTGGCCCCACTTCTGCTCGGCGGAGGCGATGTACTCGTCCACCATGGTCTGCGCGCCGTTGACGAAGTCGCCGAACTGCGCCTCCCACATGACCAGCGCGTTCGGGCGGGTCAGCGAGTAGCCGTACTCGAAGCCCATCGCCGCGTACTCGGACAGCAGGCTGTCGTACACGGTGTAGCGGGCCTGGTCCTCGGTGAGGTACTGCAGCGGGGTGTAGTCCTCGCCGGTGGTCCGGTCGATCAGGACGGCGTGCCGCTGGCCGAAGGTGCCGCGGCGGCTGTCCTGGCCGGCCAGGCGGACCGGGTGGCCCTCCATGAGCAGCGAGCCGATGGCGAGGGTCTCGCCCATCGCCCAGTCGATGGTGTTGTCCTCGACCGAGGCGGCGCGGCGCTGCAGCTGCGGCAGCAGGCGCGGGTGGACGGTCAGCCAGTCCGGCAGGTTGACCTGGGAGGCCGCGATCCGCTTGACCATCTCCTGGGAGATGCCGGTGCGGATGGTGACCGGGAAGTCGGCGACCGGCTTGCCGCCGGTGGCCGGGGCCGGGGCCTGGGCGGCGTCGCGGACCTCGGCGAAGACCTTCTCCAGCTGGCCCTGGAAGTCCTGGAGCGCCTGCTCCGCCTCTTCCATGGTGATGTCGCCGCGACCGATCAGGCCCTCGGTGTACAGCTTGCGCACCGAGCGCTTCTTGTCGATCAGGTCGTACATCAGGGGCTGGGTGAACGACGGGTTGTCGGCCTCGTTGTGACCGCGGCGGCGGTAGCAGATGAGGTCGATCACCACGTCCTTGTGGAACTCCTGGCGGAACTCGAAGGCGAGCCGCGCGACGCGGACCACGGCCTCCGGGTCGTCGCCGTTCACGTGGAAGATCGGGGCCTCGATCATGCGGGCCACGTCGGTGCAGTACATCGAGGAGCGGCTGGAGGCCGGGGCGGCGGTGAAGCCGACCTGGTTGTTCACCACGACGTGCACGGTGCCGCCGGTGCGGTAGCCGCGCAGCTGCGACATGTTCAGGGTCTCCGCGACGACGCCCTGGCCGGCGAAGGCCGCGTCGCCGTGGATCTGGATCGGCAGCACCGGGAAGGTGGTGCCGCCCTGGTCCAGGATGTCCTGCTTGGCGCGGGCGATGCCCTCGACGACCGGGTCCACGGCCTCCAGGTGGGAGGGGTTGGCGGCGAGCGAGACCTTGATGGTCTCGCCGTCCAGGCCGGTGAAGGTGCCCTCGGAGCCCAGGTGGTACTTCACGTCGCCGGAGCCGTGCATCGACTTCGGGTCGAGGTTGCCCTCGAACTCGCCGAAGATCTTGCCGTACGGCTTGCCGACGATGTTGGCCAGCACGTTGAGGCGGCCGCGGTGGGCCATGCCGATGACGGCCTCGTCGAGGCGGTGCTCGGCGGCGGCGTCGATGGTGGCGTCGAGCAGCGGGATGAGCGACTCGCCGCCCTCCAGCGAGAAGCGCTTCTGGCCGACGTACTTGGTCTGCAGGAAGGTCTCGAAGGCTTCGGCGGAGTTCAGCCGGCGCAGGATGCGCAGCTGCTCCTCGCGCTCGGGCTTGGTGTACGGCTTCTCCAGGCGCTCCTGCAGCCACTTGCGCTGCTTCGGGTCCTGGATGTGCATGTACTCGATGCCGACGGTGCGGCAGTAGGTGTTGCGCAGCAGGCCGAGGATGTCGCGGAGCTTCATCATCCGCTGGTTGCCGAAGCCGCCGACCGCGAACTCGCGCTCCAGGTCCCACAGGGTGAGGCCGTGGGTGGTGACGTCCAGGTCGGGGTGCTTGCGCTGCTTGTACTCCAGCGGGTCGGTGTCGGCCATGAGGTGGCCGCGGACCCGGTAGGAGTGGATCAGCTCCATGACGCGGGCGGTCTTGTTGACCTCGTCGTCGTGGGTGGTGGCGACGTCGGTGGCCCAGCGGACCGGCTCGTACGGGATCCGCAGCGACTCGAAGATCTCGTCGTAGAAGCCGTTCTGGCCGAGCAGCAGCTGGTGGATCGTGCGCAGGAACTCGCCGGACGCCGCGCCCTGGATGACGCGGTGGTCGTAGGTCGAGGTCAGCGTCATGATCTTGGAGACGCCGAGGCGGGCCAGGGTCTCCGGGGCGGAGCCCTGGAACTCGGCCGGGTACTCCATGGCGCCGACGCCGACGATGGTGCCCTGGTTCTGCATGAGGCGCGGCACGGAGTGCACGGTGCCGATGCCGCCGGGGTTGGTCAGCGAGACCGTGACGCCGGTGAAGTCGTCCATGGTCAGCTTGTTGGCGCGGGCCCGGCGGACGATGTCCTCGTAGGCCTGCCAGAAGCCGAAGAAGTCGAGGGTCTCGGCCTTCTTGATGGCCGCGACGACGAGCTGGCGGTCGCCGTTCGGCTTGACCAGGTCGATGGCCAGGCCGAGGTTCACGTGCTCGGGCTTGACCAGGTAGGACTTGCCGCCCTCCACCTTGTAGCTGTGGTTCATGCCCGGGGAGGCCTTGACGGCCTGGACCAGGGCGTAACCGATCAGGTGGGTGAAGGAGACCTTGCCGCCGCGGGCGCGCTGCAGGTGGTTGTTGATGACGATGCGGTTGTCGATCAACAGCTTGGCCGGGACGGCGCGCACCGAGGTCGCGGTCGGCACCTCCAGCGAGGCGTCCATGTTGGTCGCCACGGCCTTGGCCGGGCCGCGCAGCGCGACCAGCTCGGGGCCGGTGGCCTCCGGAGCGGGCGCGGGGGCCGGGGCGGCGGCCTTGGGGGCCGGCGGGGCGGCGGGGGCGGCGG
>NZ_JBHYUU010000271.1:0-2696 GCF_042749955.1 Kitasatospora sp. NPDC059462
TCCGGCGCACCGCCGCGCCCGGCCCAGCTGCCGCCGGACGCCGCCGACTTCACCGGCCGCACGGCGCCGGTGCGGGTGCTGTGCGAGGCGCTGGCCGCTCCCCCGGAGGACGGCGGGGCGCCGGGCCGGCCGCAGCAGGCGCTGGTGGTGGCGACCGTGGTCGGGATGGGCGGGGTCGGCAAGACGGCGTTGGCGCTGCACGTGGCGCACCGCGTCCGGGACGCCTACCCGGACGGCCAGCTGTACGTGGACCTGCGCGGCTCGGACCCGGTGCCGGCCGATCCGGAGGCGGTGCTGAGCGGCTTCCTGGTGGCGCTCGGGGTCCCGGCGGACGCGGTGCCGGACGGCCTGGACGCGCGCTCGGCGCTGTTCCGCTCGGTGGTGGACGGCCGGCGCCTGCTGCTGGTGCTCGACAACGCCAAGGACGCGGCGCAGATCCGGCCGCTGCTGCCGGGGGCGGTCGGCTGCGCGGTGCTCACCACCGGCCGCACCAGGCCGGCCGGACTGCCGGCGAGCGTGCAGGTCGACCTGGACGTGTTCCAGCCGGAGGAGGCGCTCGACCTGCTGGGCCGCACGATCGGCGCACAGCGCCTGGCCGCCGAGCCGGACGCCGCCCGCGAGCTGGTGGTGGCCTGCGGGAACCTGCCGCTGGCGGTGCGGATCGTGGCCGCCCGGCTGGCGGCGCGCCCGGGCTGGACGGTGGAGACGCTCAGCCGCCGGCTGCAGGTGGAGCGGCGGCGGATCGACGAGCTGCGGATCGGCGACCTCGCGGTGGCGGCGGCCTTCGAACTGAGCTACCGCCAGCTGACCGGCGATCAGGCGAGGGCGTTCCGGCTGGTGGCCTCGGTGGACGGGCCGGACATCGGGCTGCCGGCGGCGGCCGCGCTGCTGGACCTCGACGCGTACGACGCCGAGGACCTGCTGGAGGCGCTGGTGGACGTGGCGATGGTGGAGTCGCCGTTCCCGGGGCGCTACCGGTACCACGACCTGCTGCGGGCCTTCGCGCGCCGCCGACCGGCGCAGGGGGCGGAGGACGGCGGCGAGGCGGAGGCGGAGGCGGTGACGGCCCGGGACCGGCTGCTGGACCACCTGCTGGCCACCGCCTGCACCGCCTTCCAGCACGCCGTGCCGGGTGATCCGGCGGCGGGCGCGCTCGGGCCGGCGCACTCCCCCGGCGTCCCGTTGCCCGGGCGGGAAGCCGCCCGGGAGTGGGCGGCCGTCGAGGGGGCGGGCGCGGTGGCGCTGGCGGCGCAGGTGGCCGCCGACCCCGCCGCCGGGCCCGCCACCGGGCGGGGAGCGGCGCTGCGGGCGGCGATCGACCTGCTGATCGCGCTCACGCCGTTCGTGCTCACCCCGCCGAGCCGTCAGCTCGCCGCGACGGCGGACGCGCTGGCCGAGGCGGCCGCCCGGGACGGCGACGTCCGGGCGGAGGGGCGGGCGCACTTCCTGCGCGGCAACGTCGCGCTGGCCGCGACCCGGCTGGACGCGGCCGAGGCGGCGTCCCGGCGGGCGGTGGACGCGGCGCGCGCGGCCGAGGACTCGGTGGTCCTGCGGCAGGCGCTCAACGACCTCGGGCTGATCTGCCAGTTCCTGAGCCGCTACGACGAGGCGGTGGACCACTACGACGAGGCGCTGCTGCTGGCGAACCGGCTCGGGCACCGCTCCGGTGCGCTGGTGACGACGGTGAACGCGGCGCTGGCGCGGGTGCGCAGCGGCCGGGCGGACGAGGCGGTGGCGATCTGCCACGAGGCGCTGGCCGAGCTGCGGACCCGGCAGGACGATCCGGGCCGGGCGTACACGCTGTACGTGCTGGGGCTGGCGCTGCACGCGCTGGGGCGGCACGAGGAGGCGGTGACCTGGTTCGGCGAGTGCCTGGCGGTGTCGGTGGCGGCCGGGCTGCGGGACCGGGCGGCGCACGCGCGCTACCGGCTGGCGGACAGTCTGCGCGAGCTGGGCCGGGCGGACGAGGCGCTGGACCACGCCGGGCAGGCGCTGGCGCTCTGTGTGGAGCTGGGCGCGGAGCGGGACCAGGCGCAGGCGCTGGTGGTGCTGGGTTGTGCGCTGGCGGACCTCGGGCGCGGGGCCGAGGCGGGGGCGCGGCTGCGGGAGGCGTACGCGATCTTCCGGCGGCTGGGGCTTCCGGAGGCCGCCGAGGTGGCGGGGCTGCTCGCGGAACCGGCGTTCGCGCTGGTGGATCCCTGAGGCGCGGGTGGTACGGGGGCGGCAGAAACGGTTCTGCGCGCGGTCGTCGGGCGGGCGGGGCTCAGGAGCCGGTGCTGTTCCAGTCCGAGTGGCCGTTGCCGTCGGTGGGGGTGGGGGTGGGCGTGGCGGTGGGGGCGGTGGTGCCGGTGCCCGTGCCGGTCGCGCCGTCCGCCATCGCGGTGCCGGCCGCGCCGAGGGCGAGCAGGGCGCCGAGGCCGAGGCCCGCGACGGCCAGGCTGATCCGGGCGGTGCCGATCGTCGAACGCTTCGCCATGACTGCTCCTCGGGGGGTCTTCCCTGCCGGGAAGGGCGGGTGCCGGGCTCTCCCCCGGCTGACGTGATCAGCATGGCAAGGGGCGTTCAACGGCCGATGGACGCCCCAGGACCGGGCGGCGACCCGCCGCGGTTTTAGGGGTGTTTTTCGCTGTAGTGGCAGGTCAGGCGGCCCCACCGAGCTCCAAGGTGGAGCACATAAACCAGCCCCCCCCCAATAG
>NZ_JBHYUU010000271.1:2706-8246 GCF_042749955.1 Kitasatospora sp. NPDC059462
TCCGGCCCCGGGGGGGGGTGTGGGGGGGGGGGGGGGGGGGGGGCGGGGCCCCCCCGGGGCTCAGGTAATATCATTGCCCGGGGGTTAAAAACGCCCTAGCCCCCCCCGCCCTGGGGGCGCCCCCCGGCCGCGTTGATCGGGGTGTTGAGCGCTGTCGTCGCAGGTCAGGCGGCCTCACGGAGCTCCAGGGTGCAGCACTTCACGCTGCCGCCGCCCTTGAGCAGCTCCGACAGGTCCATCCCGATCGGGCGGAAGCCGTGGGCGCGCAGGACGGCCGCGACCCCGGTGGCCGGCTCCGGGAGCACCACGTGCAGGCCGTCGCCGGCCACGTTGAGCCCGAACGCCACGGCGTCCTCCTCCCCCACCAGCAGGGCGTCCGGGAAGAGCCGGCGCAGCACCGCCCGGCTGCCCGCCGAGAACGCGCCCGGGTAGTACATGATCAGGTCGCCGTCGAGCACGCTGAGCGCGGTGTCGAGGTGGTAGAAGCGCGGGTCGACGAGGTCCAGGCCGATCACCGGACGGCCGAGGAACTCCTGCGCCTCGGCGTGCCCGGCGGAGACGCTGCGAAAGCCCCGCCCGGCCAGCAGGAAGCGGTCGGTGAGCAGCAGGTCGCCCTCGCCCTCGTTGACGTGCACCGGGTCGTGGGTGGTGAAGCCGTGCGCCCGGAACCACTCCAGGTACGCCGGGCCCTCGGCGGCCCGTTCGGCGTTGCGGAACCGGGCGCCGAGCACCCGGCCGTCGACGACGGTGGCGCCGTTCGCCGCGTACACCATGTCGGGCAGGCCGGGCAGCGGGTCGATGAGGTCGACGCGGTGGCCGAGGTCGGCGTAGAGCTCGTACAGGCGCTCCCACTGGGCCACCGCGAGGTCGGTGTCGACGGGCTTGGCCGGGTCCATCCACGGGTTGATCGCGTAGCTGACCTCGAAGTGGGTCGGACGGCACATCAGGTAGCGGCGGGGGCGGGCGGTGCGGGTCATGGCGGGCTCCGGGAGGGCGAGGGTGGGAGGAGCAGGGGGTCCGGCGGGCGGCGGGTCCGGCGGGCGGCGGGGCTCAGTGGGCGGGGCGGTTCAGTGGGCGGCGGGGCGCTCGGGGAAGTCGCGCCTGGCGCGCAGCGGGCTCGCCAGCAGCACGGCGCCGGCGGAGAGCAGCACGGACGCCATGATCCAGATGGTGGTGCGGGCCCCGAGCACCTCGCCCAGCCAGCCGCCGAGCAGCGCGCCGACCGGGATGGCGCTGAAGTTGACGGTGGCGGCGCTGGCCCGGATCCGGCCGATCATCGCGGGCGGGCAGTAGGACTGGTAGAAGCTGCCGGCCAGGACGTTCCCGGCGATCACCCCGCAGACCGCCACCGACCAGGCGACCGCGCTCACCGCGAGCGGCAGCCGGGCGCCGGCCATCGGCAGCAGCAGGATGAACGGCGCGGCGACCAGCTCGCAGAGCAGCAGCCCGCGGGCGGTGCCGAAGCGGCGGGCGATCCGCCCGGCGAGGGCCGCCCCGGCCAGGCCGCCGACCGAGACCACCGCGAAGACGGCGCCGATGCCGCCGGGCGAGACCCCGACGCTGCGGACCAGGAAGATCGTCTGGACGGCCTGGATGCCGTTGAGGCCGAGGTTGCCGACCGCCCCGAAGACCGCCAGGGTCCGCAGGTAGGGGTCGTGGGCCAGGAAGCGCACGCCCTCGCCGATCTCGCGCAGGATGCCGCGCCGCTCGGAGACCGGCGGCGGGGTCTCCTGCACCTTGATGGTGCCCAGGCAGAGCGCCGAGACCAGGTAGGTCACCGCGTCGGCGAGCAGGCCGCTGGCCGCGCCGAACACCTGGGACAGCACGCCGGCCAGGCCGGGCCCGGCGATCTCCGCCGCCGAGTCCCCGGAGCGCAGCTTGACGTTGGCCTCCAGCAGGTCGTCCTTGGCGACGATCGACGGCAGCACGGCCCCGTAGGCGGTGGAGAAGAACACCTTCACCGCCCCGGCCAGCAGGGCGACCAGGATCAGCTGGGCCATCGTCAGGGCGTCGAACCAGCCGGCCACCGGCACGCTGCCGAACAGCACGAGCAGCAGCAGGTCGCAGACCAGCATGACCTTCAGCCGGGGCCAGCGGTCCACCCAGGCGCCGGCCAGCAGGCCGAGGAAGAGCCAGGGGACCCAGGCGGAGGCGGTGAGCACGCCGACCATGAACGGCGAGGCGTCCAGGGTCACCACCGCCACCAGGGCGAGGGCGACGTTGCCGACCGCGGTGCCGAGCCCGCTGGTCGTCTCACCGACCCAGAGCTTGCGGAAGTTCGCCTGGGCCCACAGGCCCCAGCGGCTGCGGCGGGGTCCGTCGTCCACCGCGGGCGGCTCGACCGGGACGGTAGTGGTGGTCATCGCGGGTCACTCTCCAGCGTGTCGGCCAGCACGGCGGCGATCCGTGCGAGGGGCTCGGGTTGGGTCAGGGCGCCGTGCGCGCAGTCGATCCGGTGGGCGGTGACGGGACCGCCGAGGTACGGGGCCCAGGCGGCCTCGTAGGGCCAGTCGGCGGGCTTGTCGGCGGTGGCGCCGACGAAGACGGCCGCGCCCCGGTAGTGGCCGGGCACGTGCTCGGCCATCAGCTTGCGGTGGTGTTCGAAGACGTCGGGCAGCAGGCCGGCGGCCTCGCCGAGCAGGGCGGTCAGATCGGCCTGGCCGCGCCCGTCGGCCGGGTCGTAGCCGAGCGAGACGAGGAGTTCGGCGAGGGTCTCCACCGGGTCGTCGGAGGCCGGGTGCTCCTCGGCGACCGCCCCGGCCGGGAGGCCGTCGAGCAGGGCGAGCAGGGCGACCTCCTGGCCCGCCGCCTGGAGCTGGACGGCCATCTCCTGGGCGACCACCGCCCCGAACGACCAGCCGAGCAGGTGGTACGGGCCCTGCGGCCGCACGGCCCTGATCTCCCGGACGTAGTCGGCGGCGATCTCGGCGACGGCGGCCGGTGAGCCGCCGCGCAGACCGCGGGCCTGGAGGCCGAACACCGGGCGCCGCGGGTCGAGGTGGCGCAGCAGGCCGGAGTAGACCCAGCTGATGCCGGCGGCGGGGTGGACGCAGAACAGCGGGGCCCGGCCGCCCTCGGCGCGCAGCGGGAGCAGCACGTCCAGGGCGTCGGAGCGCTCGCCCCCGGCGTTCTCCAGCCGGCGGGCCAGCCCGGCCACGGTGGGGGCCTCGAACAGGGCCCGCATGCCGAGGTCGGCGCCGAGGGTGGTGCGGATCCGGGCGAGCAGCTTCATGGCGAGCAGCGAGTGGCCGCCGAGGTCGAAGAAGCCGTCGTCGATCGTGACGCCGTCGACCCCGAGGACGTCCGCGAAGAGCGCGCAGAGCCGGTGTTCGCGCGGGGTGCGCGGGGCCCGGCCGGTGGGCGAGGCGGAGAGGTCGGGGGCGGGCAGCGCGCGGCGGTCGACCTTGCCGCTGCCGGTCAGCGGGAAGGCGTCGAGCGGGACGACCGCCGCCGGGACCATGTGGCCGGGCAGCGACTCCGCGACGAAGGCACGCAGTTCGGCCGGGTCGGGCGCGGCGGCGCCCTCGGGGACGACGTAGGCGACCAGGCGGGGGCCGCCGGCGCCGTCCTCGCGGGCCGTCACGGTGGCGGCTCGGACGCGCGGGTGGCGGGTGAGCGCGTGCTCGATCTCGCCGGGTTCGATCCGGAAGCCGCGGATCTTGACCTGGTGGTCGGTGCGGCCGAGGTAGTCGAGGCCGCCGTCGCGGGTGCGGCGGACCAGGTCGCCGGTGCGGTACATCCGCTCCCCCGGCCGGAAGGGGTCGGCGACGAAGCGCTCGGCGGTCAGTTCCGCGCGGCCGAGGTAGCCGCGGGCCAGCCCGGCGCCGGCCAGGTAGAGCTCGCCTGGGACCCCGGGCGGGACGGGGGCCAGGTGCTCGTCCAGCAGGTAGGCCCGGGTGCCGAGCACGGTCCGGCCCAGCGAGGGCCGGCCGGTGGCGGTGACGGGGTGGGTGAGGGCGTCGACGGTGGACTCGGTCGGGCCGTAGAGGTTGCGGGCGGTGGTGCGCGGGGCCGCCGCGCGCAGCCGGTCCCAGAGGTCCTGGCCGACCGCCTCGCCGCCGAGGAGCAGCAGTCGCGGGGCGTCCGGGCCGTCCAGCAGTCCTTCGGCGACGAGTTGTTCGGCGTAGCCGGGGGTGATGCCGAGGGTGTCGATCCGGGCGGTGCGGACGTGCCGGACGAGGGCGGCGGCGTCGCGGCGCAGGTCGTCGCCGATGAGGTGCAGCTCATGGCCGGCGATCATCCAGAGCAGGCTGTCCCAGGAGGCGTCGAAGCAGAGCGAGGCGGTCAGGGCGGCGCGCAGCCGGCCGTGGGCGCCCCCGGGCCCGGCGAAGGTCTCGGCGCGGTGGTGGGCCAGCAGCGCGGCGATCGAGCCGTGGGTGACCACCACGCCCTTGGGGCGGCCGGTGGAGCCGGAGGTGTAGATGACGTAGGCGGCGTGCGCCGGGTCGGGGTCGGCGGCGGGGGCCGGCGCGGGGGCGGCCGGTTCGTCGGTGTGCAGCGGGAGGGTCGTCAGCCCGGTGAGGAGTTCGGGCAGCGGCCAGCCGTCGCCGGTGACGGCCAGGGCGGGCGCGGCGTCGGCGAGCATCGCCGCCGTCCGCTCGGCCGGGTACTCCGGATCCAGCGGGAGCGAGGCTGCGCCGGACCGGAGGACGGCGAGCAGGGCGACCACCGTCCCGGCCGAGCGCGGCAGGGCCAGGGCGACGACCGTGTCCGGTCCGGCTCCCGCCGCGCGCAGCCGGGCGGCCAGGCGGTCGGCGCGGGCGTCCAGTTCGGCGTAGTCCAGCCGGACGTCCCCGAAGACCAGGGCGGTCGCGTCCGGGGTGCGGGCCGCCTGCGCGGCGAAGGCGGCCGGCAGCAGCGGCACGTCGGCGGGCAGGGGGTCGGCGGGGGCGAGGAGTGCGGCGCGTTCGCCCGCGTCCAGCAGGTCGGCGCGGCCGATCGGCTGCTCCGGCCGCGCCGCGACGGCGGCCAGCAGCCGGCCGAAGCGGGTGGCGATCGCCTCGACGGTCTCCCGGTCGAACAGGTCGGTCGCGTAGTCGATCGCGCACTCCAGCCCGGCGGGCGTGCCGTCGGCGTCGAAGGACTCGCCCATGCCGATCGAGAGGTCGAACTTGGCGGCGTACCCGCCGACCGGCTCGACGCCGGCCGGGAGCCCGGCGAGGTCCGGCGGAGTGTCACCGGCCCCGGCGGCGCCGGGGGTGCCGCCCTGGAGCAGCAGCATCACCTGGAACAGCGGGTGGCGGGCCAGCGAGCGGACCGGGTTGAGCTCCTCGACCAGCCGCTCGAACGGCACGTCCTGGTGGGCGTGGGCGTCGAGCTGGCTCTCCCGGACCCGGGCCAGCAGGTCGGCGAAGGCCGGGTCGCCGGAGGTGTCGGTGCGCAGGACCAGGGTGTTGACGAAGAAGCCGACCAGGTCGTCCAGCGCCTCGTCGGAGCGGCCGGCGACCACCGAGCCGATCGGCACGTCGGTGCCCGCCCCGAGGCGGGGGAGCAGGGCGGCGAGCGCGGCCTGGAGGGTCAAGAAGAGGGTGACCCGGTGC
>NZ_JBHYUU010000272.1:0-8234 GCF_042749955.1 Kitasatospora sp. NPDC059462
TCTCGGCCTACGCGGGCCAGTCGGTGACCCTCAAGTTCACCGGCACCGAGGACGCCTCGCTGCAGACCAGCTTCGTCATCGACGACACCTCGATCGCCACGAGCTGACCCGGCGCCGGTGAAACCGGCGGAAACCAGGTGAGACAGGGGCAGGGCCCGGCGGGTGCGACCGCCGGGCCCTGTGTCGTGCGCGGGGTGTCGTGCGCGGGAGGCGCACCGGGGTGGCGTGCGCGAGGTGTTGACGGGCTCCGGTCCGGCTCCGGCACCTGGCTGAAGAGCGCGTCCGGCTGGGGCGGCGGCCTGCTGCCCGCCGCCAGGGCCCGGACCTTCGTCGACAACTGGGACACCGAGCGCAACAGCCGGGAGGGGGGTCAGCCGCGGCCGATGTACGGCATCGCGCTCGCCATCACCGTCGCGAACTGCACATTGGCCTCCAGCGGCAGCTCCGCCATGTGCCGCACCGTGCGCGCCACGTCGGCGACGTCCATCGTCGGCTCCACCGCGACCCGCCCGTCCGCCTGGGGCACGCCGCTGCTCATCGCGGCGGTCATCTCGGTGGCGGCGTTGCCGATGTCGATCTGCCCGCAGGCGATCCGGTACGGACGGCCGTCGAGCGAGAGCGACTTGGTCAGCCCGGTGACGGCGTGCTTGGTCGCGGTGTAGGCGGCCGAGCGCGGACGCGGGGCGTGCGCGGAGATCGACCCGTTGTTGATGATGCGGCCGCCCTGCGGCTGCTGCGCCCGCATCTGCCGGAACGCGGCGCGGGCGCAGAGGAAGGCGCCGGTGAGGTTGACGTCGACCACCGCCCGCCACGCGTCGACGTCGAGTTCGTCCACCGTACCGGCGGGACCGAACGCCCCGGCGTTGTTGAACAGCAGGTCCACCCGCCCGAAGCGTTCCACGGCGGCCGCGAACAGCGCGTCCACGGCCCCGGGGTCCGTGACGTCGGTCGGCACCGCGACCGCCCCGGCGCCGCTCAGCCGCGCGGTCTCCCGCAACGCCGCCTCCCGCCGCCCGGCGAGCACCGGCCGCCACCCCCCGGCGGCGAGTTCCACCGCCACCGCCCGCCCGATCCCGCTTCCGGCTCCGGTGACGACGGCGACGCGTTCCAGCATGGCGGGCTCCTCGGCCGGGGACTGCGGGGCTCGGACGGACTGCGCGATCCGCTCAACGATGTCAGCGACGGACTCCCGCTGCCAGCCCGGGACCGGCCCCGCCGAGTGGCGGGGGAGGGTCCCCGCCGGTCGGGAGGGGCGCCCGGCGGGCTTTACCCGATCGGGAACAAACATTGGATCGGTGCTGGCCAATGCGCAACCGGGGTGGGGCGGTCCACGTCATAAGATCGCAGGGCGGCGCGCCCCTCGTGAGGGCGGCGCGCAGCCTCCCGGGGGTCTCGCAGACAGCCGCGCCCCGGGCCTGTCCGGCCCCACCCGGGGGCCACCGCCCGGCTCCGTGGGAGCGGGCGCGACACCGGTCGGAGAGTTCTCACCGTGCAGCCGCAGTCCTCCCGTTCCCGCGCCGTGCTGACCGGCGCCACCGTCCTCACCCTGGCCGCCGCGCTGGCGGCCTGCGGGAGCGCGGACGGCGGGACCGCGGGGAAGTCGGGGGACGCGGCGAAGGGCGCCACCGCGGCGGCGGCGGTCGCCGGCGGCGCCGGTGGCTCGACGGGCTCGGCGTCGTCGTCCGCGCCCGGGTCCCCGGCCGCGGGTTCGGGTTCGGCCGCGGGTTCGAGCCCGACGGCGGCCACGGGCGCGCCGCCCGCGACCACGCCGCCCGCGCCGAGCGGCAAGGTGCTGATGCCGACCGGCCCGCAGGCCGCGTTCGGCAAGGCCAGGGACACCGCCGCCGGCCAGATCATGATGACCACGCTGACCGGCCCCAAGTCCGGGGTCACCGGCAAGGTCTGGGTCTGGCTCCCGCCGGAGTACAACGACCCCAAGTACGCGAGGACCGGTTTCCCGGTGCTCACCCTGTACGCGGGCGGCCAGAGCGCCGGCTACAACACCTGGACCGACAACCAGCTGCCGATCCAGGAGGTCGACGCCGACCTCGCCAAGCAGGGCAAGGCGCATCCGTTCATCATGATCATGCCGGTGCAGAACCTCGACTCCAACGAGGCCAAGGCCCTGGAGTGCGCGGACATCCCGGGCCAGCCGAAGATGGGCACCTGGATGGCCGAGGACATCCCCGACTTCGTCCGCGCCAACTTCCGCACCGTGAAGGGCCGCGACGGCTGGGGCCTGATGGGCGCCTCCACCGGCGCGTTCTGCAGCGCCAAGCTCGCCCTCCAGTACCCCGACACCTTCAAGGCCGCCGTCCCGATCGACGGCTACTTCAATCCCGACTCGCCGCTCTGGAAGGGCCACGAGGCCGAGCGCCAGGCCAACAGCCCCGACCTGCTGGTCGCCCAGGGCAAGGCCGACGTGCGGATGCTGGCCACCGCCGGCGGCGGCAACGCGTACGAGATGAAGCTGGTCAAGGCCTGGGTCGCGAAGGCCGCGCCGCCGCTCACCGTCGAGTACTACGAGCAGCCCGGCGGGAAGCACCTGACCAGCGACTTCAAGAAGATGATCCCGGACACCCTGCAGTGGCTCAGCAAGAACCTCGCGGGGCCGCAGAGCGACTGAGCCCGGGGGCCGGGCGGGCTCAGCGGACCGCCGAGTCCCGCCAGCCCTCGTCGACCGCCCGGACGAACCCGGGCGTCATGGCGAAGTCCCGCACCGTCTCCAGCGGCGGGGTGGTGTAGACGCCGTTCACCGGGGCGGAGTCGAGGCTCAGGATCAGCATCCGGCCCTGGGCCGTGACGAGCCAGATCCAGACGGAGGACGCCGACGGCCCGCGGTGCACCGGGTGCAGGACCCACGCCAGGGCGCCGTCGGGGAGCGGCACGGCGAGACAGTCGGTGCCGAAGGGGTTCGCCGGCTCGCCGCTCGGAAGCTTCGGGGCGCAGGGCGTCTCCCGGTCGTAGGGGCTGTGGGCGGGGCCGTTGAACTCCCGCATGAACCTGATCCGGCCGTCGTTCGCGCGCTGCAGCGTGAAGTCGCGGGAGCTCGCGCCCTCCTCCACCGCGGTGACGCCCGGCAGCGGGTGCTCGCGCAGGAACCGCAGCAGCTCGGCGTGGCCCACGGCGTTGAGCCGCCAGTCCTCGGCGACGAGCTCCTGGGAGGTCTGGGCGGTCGGGGCGGCCGGAGCGGGTGGGACCGTCGGGGTGGGCGGGGCGGTCGAGGTGGTCACGGAGGCCGGGGCGGTGGTCGGCGCCGCCGCCGGGGCCTCGGGCCCGGAGCGGCCGGTCACCGCGACCCCGGCCGTGGCGACCGCCGCCACCGCGACCGCCGCCGCCGTCACGGTCAGCACCCGCCGCCGCAGCCGCAGCCGGGCGCCGGCCCGCTTCACCTGCGGTCCCACCGGCGGCACGGCGGGCTCCTGCTGGTCCAACACCGTGCGGAACAGCGCGCCCATCCGCTCGGCGCCCAGATCCCGGTCCTCCTGGCCCATGGCCCTCCCTCTCCTCGTCAGCCCGTGGTGGTCGCTTCAGCCCGCGGTGCCCGGTCAGCCCGCGGTGCCCGGTCAGCCCGCGGCGATCTCGTGCACCGAGTCGCCGAGGATCGCCCGCAGCTGGGCCAGGCCCCGGTTGGTCGCGGACTTCACCGCGCCGGTGCTCTGCCGCAGGGCGGCCGCCGTCGACTCGATCGACTGGTCCTCCCAGAACCGCAGCACCAGCACCGCCCGGTAGGCCGGGCTGACCTGCGCCAGTGCCGCCAGCAGCGCCAGCCGCCGCTCCGGGTCGGCCTGCGAGCCGGTCCGCCGCCCGCCGCTGCGGCCGTCCTCCAGGAGGACGCCGGGGTCCGGCGCGGTCACCTCCTGCGAGGCGCGCCGGCGCCGGGTGTCGACGTACGCGCGGACCAGCGTCGTCCGGGCGTAGCCGTACGCCGTCTCCGGCTCGCGCAGCCGCGGCCAGCGGGCGTACAGCTTCACCAGGGTGGTCTGCACGAGGTCCTCGGCGAGGTGCCAGTCGCCGCAGAGCAGATACCCGGTGCGGCGCAGCGCGGCGTACCGGCCCGCGACGAACTCGTCGAACGTCCGCTCCTGATCCGGTGACATCCGGCCTCGCTGTTCCTCGTCGGCTTCCCCGGTGCGACGGGTGGCGCACCCTCGCCCTGTTACACGGGGCGGGTGCGGCGGAATGTTGCGTCGCGTTCGCCGGGCCGCCCGCCGGAACCGGTCGAACGGCCGCTGAGCTGCACGTCAATCGGACATTGATTCGCCTCTGATGTCCTCTCACCACTGTGGTGGGAGAGCCGGCCCGCCAGTTGTGCCAGGTCGAGCCAAGCCCTTGCCCGAGCGTGAAAAGAGTGCCATGCCCAGCCACCTGCTGCCCGTAGCGTCCCCGGCCCCGGCGGTCGTGCCCGCCCAGGGCGGCCCCGTGCACGAGCACACCGCCGACGAGGAACCGCAGGTCATGCGCTTCGCCGGGCTGCGGCTGGTGCACGCCGCGCTCCGTCGCGACCTCGCCAGGCTGCCCAACGCGCTGCGACTGCTGCAGCCCGGCGAGGACGAGAAGGGCGCCGCGCTGCTGCGCCACTGGACCTTCGTCACCGCCATGCTGACCTGCCACCACGAGCAGCAGGACACCCGGATCTGGCCGATCGTGCGCCGGTTCGCGCCCGAGCTGAGGCTGCTGCTGAACTGGCTGGAGTCGGATCACCACAACCTCGACCACTCGTTCACCCGGGTCACCACCCTGGTCCGGATCGCCAGCCGGGACACCGGCTCGGTCTGGCCGGTGGCCTACGCCATCGAGGACCTGGCGGCCCGGCTGGAGACCCACCTGCGGGTCGAGGAGCGCCAGCTGCTGCCGCGGATGGAGGGGGTCTTCGCGGAGAGCTCGCGGGTCGGCAGCCTGCCCGAGCTGCTGGACGTGCTGCACTCGGCCGACGGGCCGGGCAGCCCGGACGCGCTCGCCTGGCTGCTGGACGGCGTCGAGCCGGCGGTGGTCGAGCGGCTGCTCGCCGACTGCGACGACCTGGTGGCCCGGCACTGGCCGCATTGGCAGGCCACCTACCAGCGCTGCACGGCGCCGCTGTGGGGCGCGCCCGGGGCGTGGGACACGGCCGGCGACTGAACGCCCGGCTTTTCGTCGGCCGTTGATCTACGCGCGTGGCATACCCGTGGGGCATGAGGCCGTGGCATGAGCCCGTGGCATGTGCCCGGACGCGCCCCGGGCGGGCCACGGCCCGGGTGGGCGCCGTTCAGTGCAGGCCGAGACGGGCCAGGTAGCCCGGCAGGTCGGCCGCATCGTGGGTGGCCAGGCCCAGGTAGCCGTCCGGCCGGACGACGAACAGGCCCTGCCCGTACGCCCGCTCGGCGACGCCGCCGTCGACGCGGTGCCCGCGTACCCCGGCGGGCAGCCGCGGCAGGGCGCGGCCGATCGCGAGCACGGTGACGTGCGGGCCGCGGAACAGGTCGAACAGCCGGCGCCCGGCCACGGCGGCCACCGGCGCGCCGTCCAGCCCGCTGCCGTCCAGCGGGGCGTCGGGTGCGCGCTCGCCGGCCCGCAGCGCGTCCTCGGGCAGGCCGGGCCGTGCCTCGACGGTCAGCGGGCCGTCCTCGTAGCCGAGCCCG
The DNA here is from genome assembly GCF_042749955.1 of Kitasatospora sp. NPDC059462. Classification (NCBI taxonomy): domain Bacteria; kingdom Bacillati; phylum Actinomycetota; class Actinomycetes; order Kitasatosporales; family Streptomycetaceae; genus Kitasatospora; species Kitasatospora sp. NPDC059462. Next base: position 5,622 of record NZ_JBHYUU010000272.1, read on the forward strand.
AGCTGCTCGGTGCGCGGGCCGCGCCGCAGCCCGCCGGCCCGGACCCCGCCCGCGCGGTGCAGCCGGGTGGAGATCTCCAGCACCTCGGCGGCGACGGGCAGGCGCTCCTGCTCGTAGCTGTCCAGCAGTGCCTCGTCGGCGCCGTGCCGCAGCACCTGGCCGAGCTTCCAGCCCAGGTTGTAGGCGTCCTGGACGCTGGTGTTGAGGCCCTGGCCGCCGGCCGGGGAGTGGATGTGCGCGGCGTCGCCGGCCAGGAAGACCCGGCCCTCGCGGAACCGTTCGGCCAGCGCCGCGCGCGGCCGGAAGCCGGACGCCCAGTGCACGGCGCCGACCGCGGATTCCGGCAGGTGGGTGCGGGTCGCGACGGTCCGCCGCACGGCCCGGGCCGAGGTGTCGGGCTCCGCGAGGTCACCGCCCGCCGGGCCGCCGCCCGCGGTGCCGTCGTCCGCCGCGGGATTCCCCGTCGCGCCGTCCCCGGCCGCGTCGAACCGGGCGAACAGCTGGAAGGCGGTGGTGCCCGGGAGCGGGCAGAGCAGCAGCGCGCCGCCGGGGGCCTTCGGCCAGCAGTGCCAGTTGTCGCGGTCCAGGCCGTCGATCTCGACATCGGCGACCAGCGCGGGGTGCGGGTCGACCTGCTCGCCCGCCATCGGGATGCCCACCGCCCTGCGGACGGTGGAGCGGCCGCCGTCGGCGGCGACCAGATAGCGGGCGGCGACCGTGCGCGCGATGCCGTCGGGGCCGGTCAGCCGGGCCTCGACCCGGTCGGGGTGCTGCTCCAGGCCGCTCAGCGCGGTACCGAGGGCGACCTCGCCGCCGAGCTCGCGCAGCCGGTCGTGCAGCAGTTCCTGGGTGCGCCACTGGGGGAGCATCCAGACCGCCGGGAACGGCACGGTCGGGTCCGGCTCCGGGCGTCCGACGAGCTCCCACTCGCCCTGCCGCTCGCCGTTCTCCCAGTTCACCATGCGGGGGTAGGGGCGGCCGGCGGCGTGCACGGCGGCGAGCAGGCCGAGGTCCTCGAAGACCTCCTGGGTGCGGGGCTGGAGGCCCTTGCCGCGTGAGCCGGGGAACAGCGCCGGAGCCTGCTCGACCAGCAGCGCGGACACCCCGCGCCGGGCCAGGTCGCAGGCGAGGGTCAGCCCGGTCGGCCCGGCGCCGACGATCAGGACGTCGGTCTCGCTCGGGACGCCGGTCCCGCTCCGGTTCTGGGCGTGCGCCATCGCACACTCTCCTTAACGTTGTTAAGTGGCGGACATCCGGAAGCATCGGCTTAACGGTGTTAAATTGTCAATGCCGGCCATCGGGCCGGGACGACAGCAGCCGCCCGGAGGGAACCGCGAGATGCCGCCGAAGCTGGACCGCGCGCAGGTGGTCGACACCGCGCTGCGGCTGCTCGACGAGACCGGGCTGGACGGGCTCACCCTGCGCCGGATCGCCACCGAGCTGGACGTCAAGGCCCCCGCGCTGTACTGGCACTTCGCCAACAAGCAGGCGCTGCTCGACGAGATGGCCACCGAGATGCTCCGCCGGATGTCCGCCGGCCCGCCCGCCGTCCCGGACGACTGGCGGGAGGCGCTCGCCGGCACCTGCCGCGCCCTGCGCGCCGCGCTGCTCGGCTACCGGGACGGCGCCAAGGTCTTCAGCGGCACCCGGCTCACCGACTCCGGCCACGCCGGACGGCAGCACGCCCTGCTGGCCGTGTTCGACCGGGCGGGCTTCGAACTCGCCGACGCCGTCCTGGCCTTCACCACCGCGTACGCGTTCACCACCGGCTTCGTGATCGAGGAGCAGGCCGTCCACCCGGTGCCGGGGGAGCGGGCGCCCGGCTACGACCCGGACTGCCGCGCCGCCGGCATCGAGCCCGAGCACGCCCTCGCCGCCGCGGCGAGCCGGGAGCTCTTCGGCGACTTCGAGCAGCGCTTCGAACGCGGCCTGGCGATCGTCGTCGCCGGGATCGGGGCCTCGCAGGTCGCACCGTCAACTCCGGCCGTCCCCTAAGGGTTCACCCCTCGGGGCGCGGGGCCGATCGGCGGCCGGGGGCGTCCGGGACGGGCCAGGGGCCGGGTACCGCCGGGGGCCGATGTGCGGCTGACGGCGCGCGCCTACCGTCGGAGCCATGACCAGTGCGCCCACCGCCCCGCGCCAGGACCGTCACCCGACCTCCCGCCCGGCCGCCCGCCGGTCCCGCCCGAGCCCCGGCCGCCGCCGGGGGCCGGCCGTCCGCTCGGCCGCGCTCGCAGCCGGCGCCGTCCTGCTCCTCGGCGCCGGGCTCACCGCCTGCAAGGGCGGCGTCTCGCTCTGCCTCGACGACAACAGCTGCGACGTCGCCGTCCGGACCGAGAACGCCGACTCCACCTACAGCGCCGAGGTGTTCGGTGGCGACAAGACCCTCAAGCTGACCGTCGGCCGGATCACCGACACCACGGCCGAGGTCAAGCTCGGCGACGAGACCAGGACCCTCACCGAGGGGGCTGCGACCGTCATCGGCTCCGCGACGGTCACCCTGCGCCACGCGAACGCGCACGACCACACCGCCGAGCTCCGCGTCGTCCGCTGACCCCTCCCGGGGGCAACCCCCCCCGCGCCGGGCCGCCCCGGGGGGGCCCGGGGGGGGGC
>NZ_JBHYUU010000273.1:0-8085 GCF_042749955.1 Kitasatospora sp. NPDC059462
CGCCCGGTTACATTCCGAACCCGGAAGCTAAGCCTCACAGCGCCGATGGTACTGCAGGGGGGACCCTGTGGGAGAGTAGGACGCCGCCGAACAATTCTTCTGAAAAGCCCCTGCCGGGGAAACCGGCAGGGGCTTTTCGCATGTCCGGACTCCCGCGTCCGGAGGGTGTGCCAAGACAAGGGAGCCAGGACAGGGGTAGACCTAGCACCACCTGAAGTCGGGTGGGACGGCCAGTGCACCCGGGCGGGTGTGCCGGGAAAACTGGGTCAGGAGGATCGGGGCCGGCCTGCGGCATCGGCACCATCGGCGGCATCAGCAACAGGAGCGCTCGTGGCAACGGAGAGTCGGATCAGCAGGGGCGGCGGCGTGCGTGTCCGGACCGAGGCGGCGTTCACGGCGGGCGGCCTCGGGCTGGCCCGGGTGGCGCTGCTGGTGGTGGGTGCGGTCCCGGTCGTGGTGGTGCCGGTGGTCGGTGCGCTGTTCGCCGGTGCGACCGTCGCGTGGATGCTCGACGCCTACTACCCGGCGGCGTTGTTCGCGCTGGTCGCCGGGGTGGTCGCGGGGCTGGCGCTGGCCGGGATGTTCGTGCGTCCCTCCGCCCGGCGCGCGCGGGCGCGGCTCGCCGACTGGTACGGGATCCGCCTGCCGGTCTCCTACAGTCCGCGTCCGGCGCTGGAGGCGGACGAGCGCGGTCACTGGTGGACCGGGTACTCCTACCACCGCTCCCACAACGTGGCCCGGCTGGCGCAGTTGCTGCACTGGGCGGTGCGGGACCGGGCGACCCGGGCTGAGATGCTCTGGCTGGTGATCAGCCCGCCGCTGGTGGTCGCGCTCGGAGCGCTGGTGGCGGGGCTGCTGGCCGGCGGCGTGACGTACCTGGTCGTGGCGGTGCTGAGCTACGAGTCCTACGGGGCGAACCCCACCGGCGCCGTGGCGGCGTTCTTCTCCGCCCTGCTGGGGCTCGCGCTGGTCGCACTGGGGGTGCTGCTGGCGCCGTACGCGGTGCGGGTGTACGCGGAGGTGGCGCGGCGGGTGCTGGACCAGGACGGCCGGGCCACCCACGCCCAGCTGACCCGGCGGGTGGCCGAGCTGACCGAGACCCGGGCCGACGCCGTCGGCAGCCAGGCGGCGGAGCTGCGGCGGATCGAGCGGGACCTGCACGACGGGGCGCAGGCCCGGCTGGTCGCGATCGGGATGACGCTGGGCACGATCGAACACCTCATGGAGACCGATCCGGCGGCGGCGCGGGAGCTGCTCTCCGAGGCCCGGCAGTCCTCGGCGCGGGCGCTCCAGGAACTGCGCGACCTGGTCCGCGGCATCCACCCGCCGGTGCTGGCGGAGCGCGGACTGGGCGACGCGGTACGGGCGCTGGCGCTGGACTGCGCGCTGCCGACCGAGGTCTGCGTGAGCCTGCCGGACCGGCCGCCGGCACCGGTGGAGGCCACGGCGTACTTCAGCATCTGCGAGCTCCTGGCGAACGCGGCCAAGCACTCGGGTGCCGAGCAGGTCTGGGTGGACATCCTGTACCGGGCGGGCCGGCTGCGGGTCACGGTCACGGACGACGGGGTCGGAGTGGCGGATCCCGCCCGGGGGACCGGGCTGCGCGGGATCGAACGCCGATTGGGTACCTTCGACGGTGTCCTCGCCATCGACAGTACGTCGGGCGGTCCGACCACCATCACCCTGGAGCTGCCGTGCGAGTTGTCCTCGCCGAGGACCTCTACCTCCTTCGAGAAGGTCTGATCCGGCTGCTGGAAGCGCACGGCTTCACGATCGCCGCCGCGGTCGAGACCGGCCCGGAGCTGCTCGACGCCCTGCTGACGCACCGTCCGGACGTCGCGGTGGTCGACGTCCGGCTGCCCCCGACGCTCACCGACGAGGGTCTGCAGGCGGCCCTCAAGGCGCGTCGGGAGATCCCCGGACTGCCGGTGCTGGTGCTCTCGCAGCACGTCCAGCAGCTCTACGCGCGGGAGTTGCTGGCCGACGGCACGGGCGGGATCGGCTATCTGCTGAAGGACCGGGTCTTCGCCGCCGACCAGTTCATCGACGCGGTCCGCCGGGTGGCGGCCGGCGGCACCGCGATGGACCCGGACGTCATCGCCAAGCTGATGCAGACCACCTCCCGCCGCCCCGGGCCGTTGCAGCGGCTGTCGCCCCGCGAGCGGGAGGTGCTGGAGCTGATGGCGGAGGGCTGCTCGAACTCGGCGATCGCCGCGCGGCTGACGGTGAGTGACGGGGCTGTCGCCAAGCACATCGCCAACATCTTCACCAAGCTCGAACTCGCCCCGGCCGAGGACGCCAACCGCCGGGTGATGGCGGTGCTCGCGTACCTCAACGGCACGGCCGGGCGGGCGGTCTGACCGGGCCCGGGTTTCCGGCGGCGGTGACGGTCCGGGCTGCGAGAACGCTGGGACAGGTGTACGAGTAAACTCCGGTGGGCCGAGCCCGGAGGTGCCTCAGCCGTCCGGCGCCCCGACACGCGGGAACCGGCAGCCGGGGCAGCGTACGGCCGCAGCCGACATCCAGGGGTTGATAGACGTAATGGCACGCCCATCGCTCACCAAGGCCCATCGGGGCCTGCTCGGCCTGGTCGCCGCCGGGGCCTGTGTCATCTCGGGTATCGGCTTCGCCGGCTCGTACAACGCGGTCAAGGAACTGGCCGAGGAGAAGGGCTTCGGCGCCTTCTCCTACGCCTTCCCGATCGGCGTGGACGCGGGCATCGTGGTGCTGCTGGCGCTGGACCTGGTGCTGACCTGGCTGCGCATCCCCTTCCCGCTGCTGCGGCAGACCGCCTGGCTGCTGACCGTCGCGACGATCGCGTTCAACGCCGCGGCCTCCTGGGGCGACCCGCTCGGAATGGGCATGCACGCGGTCATTCCGCTGCTGTTCGTCGTCGTGGTCGAGGCCTCGCGGCACGCGGTCGGCCGGATCGCGGCGATCACGGCGGACCGGCACATGGAGTCGGTCCGGGTGATGCGCTGGGTGTTGTCCCCGGTGCCGACCTTCCGGCTCTGGCGGCGGATGAAGCTGTGGGAGCTGCGCTCGTACGACGAGGTCGTGCGGCTGGAGCAGAACCGGCTGGTCTACCGGGCGCAGCTGCGGTTCCGGTACGGGCGGGGCTGGCGCCGCTCGGCGCCGATCCAGGCACTGCTGCCGCTGAAGCTGGCCAAGTACGGGGTGCCGCTGGATCCGGCGGTGTTCGAGCGGATGGACGAGGAGACGCAGGCGGCGCGCGAGGCGAAGGAGGCCCGGGAGGCCGAGGCCCCGGCACGTGCGGAGGCGCTCGCCGCGCAGGAGTCCCGGGGCCTGGCGGAGAGCCGTGCGGCGGGCGCCCTCGTGCCGGCCGAGCAGGCGGCGCAGGCGGGGAACGGCGGGCAGCCGGGACCGGCGAAGGCGCCGGAGGATCCCCAGGCGCAGTCCGAGCCCCAGCCCCAGCAGCCGCCGCAGCACCAGCAGCAGTCGCCGGTCCAGGCCGAGCCGGCGCCCGCCGAGGTGCTCGCCCGGCTGGCCGCCGTGCGGCTGCGTGACGCGCAGGAGCCGGCGGGGGAGGAGCCGTCGGCCGCGCCGCAGCCGCAGGAGGATCTGAACGTGTGGACCGAGCGGGCCGTGCGGACCACCGGTCACCCGAGCGACGGGGCCCCGGGCGGCCGGGTGCCCGGCCAGGTCTCGCCGTGGTTCAAGGCCCCGCGCCCCACCGAGCCCGCCGGGGAGCAACCGCAGCAGGCCGCCGCCGGCCCGGGCGCCCCCGTCGAGTACGCCGAGGAGCCCGGTTTCCCGCCGGAGCCCGACTTCGCCGGGCCCGGGTTCGCGGAGCCGGAGTTCGCAGGGCCGGGGTACGCCGGGCCCGAGGCCGTGCGGGAGGTGCCGGAGGCCGTGGATCGCCCGCAGCGCCCATTCGGTCCCGCGCCGCGTCCCGGCGCCTACCGGCTGGACCCTGAGCAGGCGTTCGAGGGACTGGTGAGCTACATCGAGACCTTCGAGCACGAGCCGGACCCGCAGCGGCTGGCCGTCTGGCTGACCGAGCACCACGGGGTGAGCGGGAGCCGTCCCGACGGCTCGGTCCACCCCAAGGACATCGAAGCGCTCCTTCCGGAACTGCGCGGCCGGTACGCCGCGTCCGGGAGGGACTGACCGGCGCGCGGTGGCCGCGCGCGAGCCTGCCGGAGGGGGACGGATGTCGCAGGACGGGACGGGCGGGACCGGGCCGGGTGGCGCGGCGGGGTTCTCCGCCGCTGCCCGTTCCGCCGTGGACGCGCTGCTGGCGCCCGTCGACGCGGACCTCGCCCGCCGCTACCCGGGTGATCCGGGCGGCCGTCAGCCGGTCCACACCGTCTACGTGCCGGCCGACGCCTTCGCCGCCGACACCGTCCGGACCTGGGGCCGGCGGGCCCTGGAGGCCTTCGACGCCCATGCCGGGACCCCGGCGGCGCTGGCCCGCGCGCTCGGCATCCCGGACGACGCGCTGCTCGCCGAGGTGCACCGCCGGGTGCGGGCCAAGCTGGAGCGCGAGCCCGTCGAGGACCTGCGGATCGACTTCGAGGACGGCTACGGCCCGCGGCCCGGCGCCGAGGAGGACGCGGCCGCCGTCCGGGCGGCGGAGCTGGTCGCCGCCGGCGTCGCCGACGGCACCGTCCCGCCGTACGTCGGCATCCGGGTGAAGTGCCTGGAGGCGGCCGTCCGGGACCGGGGGATCCGCACCCTGGAGCTCTTCCTGGTCACCCTGCTGGAGCGCGGCGCACTGCCCGCCGGGCTGGTGCTCACCCTGCCCAAGGTGACCTACGCCGAGCAGGTCACCGCGCTGGTCCGGCTGCTGGAGGACTTCGAGCGCACCGCCGGGCTGCCGGCCGGGCGGCTCGGCTTCGAGATCCAGATCGAGACCACCCAGGCGGTGCTCGGGCCGGACGGGCGGGCCACCGTCGCCCGGATGATCGGCGCGGCCGGGGGGCGGCTCACCGGACTGCACTACGGCACCTTCGACTACAGCGCCGCCTGCGGGGTCGCCGCCGCCCATCAGGGCCCGGACCACCCGGCCGCCGACCACGCCAAGGCGGTGATGCAGGCGGCGGCCGCCGGGACCGGGGTCCGGCTCTCCGACGGTTCCACCAACGTGGTCCCGGCCGGGACGACCGCCCAGGTGCACGCCGCCTGGCGGCTCCACCACGGCCTGGTCCGCCGCTCGCTCGCCCGGGCCTACTACCAGGGCTGGGACATGCACCCGGCGCACCTGCCGACCCGCTACGCCGCGGTCTTCTCCTTCTACCGGGAGGGCCTCGCCCCGGCCGCCGCCCGGCTGTCGGGGTACCTGAACAGGACCGGCGGGGACGTCCTGGACGAGCCGGCGACCGCCCGGGCGCTCAGCGGGTACCTGCTGCGCGGGCTGGACTGCGGGGCGGTGGACCTCGCGGAGGTCGCCGCCGCGACCGGGCTGGACCGCGCGGGGCTGGAGGCGCTGGCGGGCCGTCGCCGGGCGCGGCCGACGGCGGCCGTCGACCGGCCGGGTGCCGGGCGGGGGCCGGACACGGCTTAGGCTGGCGGAGCGGTCCCCGGCGAGCTGTCGTGCGGCGCGGGCCGCGCCGTCGCCACCGTCGTCGCCGTCCGGGAGAACCGCCGCGCCATGTCCGCCACACCGGAGCCGACCCCCCGGCCGTACCTGACCATCCGGAGCGCGGGCACGCACGAGCTGGAGATCAAGAAGTCCCGGTTCATCTGCCACCTCGCCCGGGTCGCCGACGAGGACGAGGCCCAGGCGTTCATCGCCGGCATCCGCAAGCAGTACTGGGACGCCCGGCACAACTGCACCGCCTTCGTGGTCGGCGACGAGCAGCGCCGCGAGCGTTCCAGCGACGACGGCGAGCCCGGCGGGACGGCGGGCGTGCCGATGCTGGAGGTGCTGCGGCGGCGCGGCGTCACCGACACGGTGGCGGTGGTGACCCGGTACTTCGGCGGGATCAAGCTCGGCGCGGGCGGCCTGGTGCGGGCCTACGGGAGCGCGGTGTCGGAGGCGCTGGACGAGGTCGGGCTCCTGGAGCGGCGGCCGGTCGCGCTGCTCGCGGTGACGGCGGACCACACCCGGGCCGGGCGGGTGGAGAACGACCTGCGGGCGGCCGGGTACACCGTGAGCGACCTGGCCTACGAGGCGGCCGGGGTGCGGATCGAGGTCGGCGTGCCGGAGCCGGAGGTCGCGGCGTTCCACACCTGGCTGGCCGAGGCGACCGGCGGGGCGTCGGCCGCGGTGGCGGCGGGCCGGACCTACGTCGAGGTGCCGGTCTGAGCCGTGCCGGGTTTCCGGACAGCTTTCCGGCCGGTTCCGGCCGCCCGGTCCCGGGGCCCCGGCGCCCTGCCTAGCCTGGTCGGATTCCGCCGAGCAGGGAGCCCAGACCACGATGCCCGTCGTCCGGACCATCACCCTGGGCCCGGGGGACAGCACCGGCTGGCACTACCACCCGGGCCGGGTCGACGTCGTGGTGCTCGCCGGGACGCTCACCCGGACCCTGCACGACGGCCGGGTGGAGGTCAGCCGGGCCGGTGACCGCCTGGTGGAGCACGCGGGGCCGGTGCACATCCACGTCGGCCACAACCACGGGCCCGTCCCGGTGGTCCTGATCGCCCGTTACGAGGCGCCGGCGGGCCGCCCGCTCGCGGTGCCCGTGCCGGTGCCCGGCTGGAGCCGCAGCGGCGCCGGGCACCGGGCCGACTGACCCGGGCGCGGCAGGGAGCCGGGGCCCAGCAGATCCTCGTCGTCCGCGGCGGACGGCTTGAGCAGATTCACCCGAATGTAGTGACGTGGCCCGGAGTTGGAACTTCCGCTCCGGGCCATGGCGTTTCCTGGGCACAGGTCCGGCGAACCGGACCAATGACCCATCGATGGAGGACACGGGACCCCACCACCGAACCCGGAGGAATGTGCATGACCTCGGAACGCTCCTCGTCGTCGCTGCCCGCCCAGGCCGGTCGTCCCGGCCCCGGAGGCCCCACGACGCCCTACCGGATGACCGTCACCACCGCCCTCCCGCACACCGACGCCCTCGCCCTGGCGGACCAGTGCCTCGCCACCTGGCTGAAGCAGGAATGGAGCGAGGAGCCCCCACCCCCCGGACCCGCCGCCGGCCCGGGCGCGGGCGCGTCCCCCGCCGAACGGCTGCGGCTCGGCGAACGCGTCCTGCTGGACCGCGACGGCGGCCCGCTCGACGGCGCGCCGTCCGGCGGCCGCTACGACCGCCGCCGGGTGACCACCCCCGCCCCGCACGGCACCGACCGGCTCACCCTCACCGTGGCGACCGGGCCCGCCGGGCCGACCTGGCTGCGGCTGGAGGCCTCGACCCACACCACCGGAGGCGGGGTCCGCACGCCCGGACGGGTCCCGGTGCCCGAGGTGGTCCGGACCCTGCTGCCCCTGCTGGACGCCGCGGACGGCCCGGCCGCGGTGGCGGCCGCACCCCGGGTGCTCACCGCCGCCGGGGTCGACCGGCTGGTCGACGAACTCTGCGACCCGGACCGGCGGATGCCCGTCGTGGTGGCCAGCGTGCCGGCCGGCCTCGGCGCCGGCCGCTGGCTCGCGGACGTCGTCGCCCCGCTCTGCGACCAGCTGCCCGGCCTGGCCGGCCTGTACGTCCTCGACGCCGACGCCCGGACCGGGTTCAACGTCGCCCTGGAGTACCACGCCGTCTACGGCGGCGCGGTGCGCACCTACCTGCCCGAGGTCGACCCGGCCTCGCGGCGGGACGGCCGCCGGCACCCGGTGCTGGCGCGGAACCGGATCGAGGAGGACCCGCGGCGCGCGGCCGCTCTGCTGGCCCGGGAGCCGCGCCGGCTCGCCGCCGAACGGCCGCTGCCGCCGGTGCTGGCGGACGTTCCGGTGCTGCGGCCGGCCCGTCCCGCCCAGGCCCCGGCGCCCGCGGCGCCCGCGGTCCCGGCGCCCGCCCACGGGCGGGAGGAGCGCGAACGGGCCGGGCACCCGGCGCGGCACGAGCTCCGCCGGGAACGCCACCACGAACGGCCGAAGCCCAAGGCCCTGCCGGCCGGTGCGGCCGCCGGGCGGGCGGCCGGTTCCGGCCAGGGATGCCTGTCCGGCGGCCGGCTCTGCGC
>NZ_JBHYUU010000274.1:0-8078 GCF_042749955.1 Kitasatospora sp. NPDC059462
TCCGCGGACCGGGAGTGGTCCGCGAACCCGCCGGGTCCGTGCCGCGGCCGGCGGTCAGTAGTAGTGGCGTCGTCCGCCGACGGCGTGGCCGAGGGCACCGGCGACCCACAGCACGAGGCCGATCAGGACGAGGACGATGCCGATGGTCCACAGCACCGAGATGCCGGTGACGAAGCCGATGATGAGCAGTATGACGCCGAGGACGATCACGGATACCTCCCGGTGGATGCGGACGGGCGGGGCCTCGGAGGGCCGGTGACCTGCCGCTCTCCGGCCGGGCCCCGGCGCTGCGTGTACCACCCTTCCCGGCGGGCAAACCCGGTCGGCGCGCGCGGTCCGGCAGCGTCCCGGGGCCGCGCTACGCGCGCCGGCCGCCCGGCGCCGAGGCATCGGTGAACAGCGCACGCCGGTCCTCCTCCGTCAGCCCGCCCCACACTCCGTACGGCTCCCGGGTGGCGAGCGCGTACCGGCGGCACGGCACCCGCACCGGGCAGCGCGCGCAGACCGACTTGGCGTGCTGCTCGCGTTCCTTCGCGGCGGCGCCGCGCTCGTTGACCGGGTGGAAGAAGATGCTGCTGTCGACGGTGCGGCAGGCTCCCTCCAGCTGCCAGTTCCAGTGCTGCTCAACGGCTCCGGGAAGGCGGGAGATGTCGGTCACGGCGGCCCTTTCCTGGCGCGGGACGGTGGTCGGTGTCGCCCGCCGTCTAACCCCGATCCCGGGGTTCATGCCGGGCGGCGGCGGGTTTCCGACCGGAGCGGCGGGGCAGCCGCCGGGAACGGCGGGCGCTGACCCGGCGGCTCTCCGCCCGGGGGGCGCCTCAGGCGGAGAGCAGGTCGCTGATGCAGCGGTCCCAGTCGATGCGGCCGGACTCCGAGCCGACCGGCACCGCCCGGCCGGTCGCCCGCAGGAAGCGGGCCAGCGGGCGCGTGGGGGCGTTCAGCAGCGCCACCCCGGACAGGCCGCCCAGGGCAATGAACACGTGCTCGCCGGTGCCGCTGGGCTCGATGTGGACGTCGCCCTCGCCCACCGGGCCGCGCAGCCCGGCCGCGAGCAGGTCGCGGGCCACCACCCAGACGGCCCCCTCCTCGGCGCCGAAGTCCAGATGGACGGCGAACGGATCGGCGCTCTCGTAGCGGCACTCGACGTCCAGGTCCCGCCCCTGCGCCTCACCGGTGATCAGACGCATCCTCAGCTGTGCCGCCACCTTCTCCGACATCGGCCTCGCCCTCCCTCGAACCGTCCCGGAACGTTGTGGGCACCGTCTGCCCCGGCGGGCCCCGGTCATGCCACGGAATCGGCACGTGTGCCACCCCGCGGGCACGCGAACCCCGGCGGCCCGGGCGGAGCCGGCCGGTAACGGAGGGTACGCCCCGGTACCGCACGATTCGCCCGCCGCGCAGCGGGCAAGGAAGGCGTATGGAAGACACGCGCAACCGTGAGGTGGACGCCGCGGTCGACCGGGCCGACGCGCGGCGGGTGACGGACGAGCTGCGGGCGGCGGTGGCGGAGCCCCGCACCGCCGCGCTGGTACTGACCCGGCGGGTGCGCGCCGCGCACCGGGGCCGGGCGTGGGCGGTGCTGGGGCATCCCTCGTGGGACGCCTACGCCATGGCCGAACTCGGTGTCCCACGGCCCACGGCCTACCGCCTGCTCGACCTCGCGGCCACCGCCGCGGTGATCGAGGAGACCGTGGCCCGTGAGGCCGGGCCCTCGCTCGCCCACGCCTGGGACACCTGGGCGGTGCTGGACGTGGGGGCGGTGGTGGACCTGCGCGGCCGGCTGGCCGAACTGGCCGACCTGCTCGCCGAGCGCCTGGGCCGGCTGCGCGCGGAGGCCGGCGGGGAGCCCCGGGAGCCCGCCCGGGTGGCCGCCGCCGTCGCCGACGCCGTCGCCGAGCTCCGGGAGAGCCCGGACGTCCCGCCCGCCGACCTGCGCAGCGTCCCCGGGCCCGACGGCATCGAGGTGGAGGCCTGGCGCACCGTGGTCGCCGAGGGGCTGGGCGCCCAGAAGCGGCTGCGGGGCGGCTACCGGGAGCTGGGCCTGCTGGCCCTGCGCGTGGCGCCGGGCTACGTCTCGGACCACGACGCCGAGACGGTGCTGCACCTGCTCGGCGAGGAGATCGGCAGCACCTGTGACGAACTGCTGGCCTGCCGCCGCTACGCCCTGACCGGCGACGCCCGCGCGGTCGAGGGGCTGTAGCCGGAGGAGCGAGGGGCGGCGGGCCGGCGCCCCGGGCGCGGTCAGTCGCCGCGCCGCAGCCGCGCGGCGTCGACCTCGGCCCAGATCGTCTTGCCCTGGCTGTGCGGCTCCGCGCCCCAACGGTCGGCCGTGCGCTCCACGATGAACAGGCCGTGCCCGCCGGGCATCGACGGGTCGTGCGGCCGTCGCGGGGTGGGCATGACCGGGCTGCGGTCGCTGACCTCGACCCGCAGCCGGGCGCCGGTGATCTCCAGGACCATCTCCAGCGGGCCGTCACCGTGCAGCATCGCGTTGGCGACCAACTCCGCCGCCAGCAGCACCACGTCCTCGGCGGCCTCGTCGCGGGGCCCGGGCACGGCGGCGGGCGGGAACCAGTCCGCGAGCGCCCGGACGGTGAAGGTCCTGGCGTGGGCGACCGGCTTGGGGAGTCCGGCCAGCGTCAGCCGCCTGCGTTGGCCGCCCGGCGGCGTCACGGGTCGGGCCTGCTGGGGTTCTCCGTCCAGGGTTCCCCGGCTCAGCGTCATTGGAGGGCACCCTTTCGGATCGACGGCGTTTCCGCATGGTCGGTTTCCCGGCGGTTCCGGAATTATGCCTGCCACCGGATCCGGACGGCGCCCCGTGGGCGCCCGTCCGGATCCGGCGTGCCGGCCGAGTCGGCCCGGGCCCCGGCTCATCCCGCCAGGGCCGCGTCGACCGACTCGTGAATGGCGAAGACCGTTCGCGCCCCGGTCAGGTCGAGGACCCGCATCACCGTGGCCGGAACGGCGGCGAGCCGCAGCTCCAGTCCCTCCCGCTCCGCCGCGAGGCGGGTGCGCAGCAGGACGTTCAACCCCGAGGAGTCGCAGAAGCCCACGCCGTGCAGGTCGACCACCACGGCCGCGGGCCGCTGGGCGACCAGGTCCGCGAGGGCCTCGGCGGCCGGCGCCAGCGTCTCGACGTCGAGGTCCCCGGCCAGTGTGCAGACCATCGCCCCGTCGGGCCCGGAGCGGGTTTCCACCACCAGCTCGGGACGGGGTTGGGAGGCCGCCAGCACAGTCTCTCCCCGGTCGTTGTCGGATGGCATCATCGTCGTTCCCCTCCATGTCCGTGCCTTCCGACCTTACGGAGGTCACGCCCGTCGGCCAAGTGAGGGGTGGTCGTACGGGGCCCTCGCGCCCCGGTGAGCCGCACCGCGCGCACCGCGTGGCACGCTCAGGCGGCCTCCAGGCCCTGGCGCAGATGTCGAAGCGTCCGGCTGAGGAGCCGGGAGACGTGCATCTGCGACAGGCCGAGCCGGGCGCCGATCTGGGACTGCGTCATGTCCTCGCAGAAGCGCATGGACAGGATCAGCCGCTCCCGTTCGGGCAGCGTGGCGATCAGCGGCTTGAGCGCGACCAGGTCCTCGACCAGGGCGAGTTCGCGGTCGTCCTCGCCGAGGTGGTCGCCCAGCGGGCCGGGGCCCTCGCCCTCGTCGCCACCGCCGCCGTCCAGCGAGCCCGCGGTGTGGGCGTTGGCCGCGGTCAGGCCCTCGACCACCTCCTCGGGGGGAATCCCGAGGTGCTCGGCCAGCTCGGCCACGGTCGGCGCGCGGTCCAGCCGCTGCGCGAGGCGTTCCTGGGCCCTGGCCAGCGTGATGCGCAGTTCCTGGAGGCGGCGCGGGACGTGCACGGCCCAGGTGGTGTCCCGGAAGTGCCGCCGGATCTCGCCGAGGACGGTCGGCAGCGCGAACGTGGTGAACTCCACACCGAGCTCGGGGTCGAAGCGGTCGATCGCCTTGATCAGCCCGAGCGCGCCGACCTGGAGGAGGTCCTCCTTCGGTTCGCGGTGCGAGTCGAAGCGGCGGATCGCGAACCGTACCAGCGAGAGGTTCATCTCGACCAGCGTGGAGCGGACGTAGGAATACTCCCGGGTGCCCTCCTCCAGGGTCGCCAGACGGCGCAGCAGCACCTTGGTCAGTTCCCGGGCGTCCGCGGGCGCCACTTCCCGGGGGTCCTCCACCGCCGCCAGCTCGGGCGGCAGCAGGTCCCGTAGTCCGGTCGCGGTCGAAGCAGCGGCGGAGGCGAGCAGTTCACCGGTGGGGGCCACCATGGGAATCCTTCCGTCGTGTCGGTACGGCTCTGCCCCGCTACCCCGGACGCGGAAAAGGATGCAGTTGCCGTCTGTGAAGGTTTCATGGAGACGGCCGGCGGTGTCCGGAAGGGCGGGACCCTGGAAAGGTTGCCTCGGGCATCAACAGTTTTCAACCGCGGGTAAGGGCTGGGGTAGCCTCCGGGGCGGTACACACCACGCCCGGGGACCGGTCCGACGGCCCGTGCTCGCGGCGTCCAGGATCGGAGGCGAGCGTTCGATGGCCGGCCCCACGACCTTCCAAGGGCCCCCGCGGGGGCCCCAGCCCGAACCGGAGCGAGGGCCCGACAGCGCGCGCGTGGGCGAGCCCGAGCTGAGGCTGCTCCTCGCCGGACTGACCGCGGTGCGCGACGGCGACTTCGGCACCGAACTGCCGGACGACGCCGACGGCCTGCTGGGCGAGATCGCCACGGTGTTCAACGGCATGGTGGACCAGCTGTCCCGGTTCACCTCCGAGGTGACCCGGGTCGCCCGGGAGGTCGGCACCGAGGGCCGGCTCGGCGGCCAGGCCCAGGTGGACGGCGTCTCCGGCTCCTGGGCGGACCTCACCGACTCGGTCAACGCGATGGCGGGCAACCTCACCACCCAGGTCCGCGACATCGCCCAGGTGGCCACCGCGGTGGCCAAGGGCGACCTCTCGCAGACGATCACCGTCGACGCCCGGGGCGAGATCCTGGAGCTGAAGAACACCGTCAACACGATGGTCGACCAGCTGTCCGCGTTCGCCGGCGAGGTGACCCGGGTGGCCCGCGAGGTCGGCACCGAGGGCATCCTCGGCGGCCAGGCCGACGTGAAGGGCGTCTCCGGGACCTGGCGCGACCTCACCGACTCGGTGAACTTCATGGCCGGCAACCTCACCGGCCAGGTCCGGGCGATCGCCCAGGTGGCCACGGCGGTGGCCGGCGGCGACCTGTCGCAGAAGATCACCGTCAACGCGCGCGGCGAGATCCTGGAGCTGAAGGAGACCATCAACACGATGGTCGACCAGCTCAGCTCCTTCGCCGACGAGGTGACCCGGGTGGCCCGCGAGGTCGGCTCCGAGGGCCGGCTCGGCGGCCAGGCCCAGGTGGAGGGCGTCTCCGGGACGTGGAAGCGGCTGACCGAGAACGTCAACCGCCTGGCCGGCAACCTCACCCGGCAGGTCCGCGCGATCGCCGAGGTCACCAGCGCCGTCGCGGCCGGCGACCTCACCCGCTCGATCACCGTGGACGCCTCCGGCGAGGTCGCCGACCTCAAGGACAACGTCAACTTCATGGTCCAGTCGCTGCGCGAGACCACCCGCGCCAACGAGGAGCAGGACTGGCTGAAGACCAACCTCGCCCGCTTCTCGGCGCTGATGCAGGGCCGGCGCGACCTCGTGGTCGTCGCCGAGTCCGTGATGGACGAGCTCGCCCCGCTGGTCGCCGCGCAGTGCGGCGCCTTCTACCTCGCCGAGGAGGGCCCCGAGGGGACGGTGCTGCAGCTCGTCGGCTCCTACGCGTTCCCCGACGGCGAGCGCCCCACCCGCTTCCGGCTGGGCGAGTCGTTCGTCGGCCAGGCGGCGCGCAGCCGGCGGACGATCACCGTCGACTCGCTGCCGGCCGGCTACCTGGCCGCCTCCTCCGGGCTCGGCCGCACCGGCTCGCTGTCCCTGGTGGTGCTGCCGATCGTGGTCGAGGAGCAGGTCCTCGGCGTCATCGAACTGGCCTCCGTCCAGCCGTTCACCCAGGTCCACCGGGACTTCCTCGACCAGCTGATGGAGACCATCGGCGTCAACGTCAACACCATCATCGCCAACGCCAGGACCGACGAACTGCTCGGCGAGTCCCAGCGGCTGACCGCCGAACTCCAGGCCCGCTCCGAGGAGTTGCAGGCACGCCAGGAGGAGCTCCAGGCCTCCAACGCGGAGCTGGAGGAGAAGGCCGAGCTGCTCGCCGCGCAGAACCGCGACATCGAGGCCAAGAACCTGCAGATCGAGCAGGCCCGCCAGGAGCTGGAGGACCGCGCCCACCAGGTCTCGCTCGCCTCGACGTACAAGTCGGAGTTCCTGGCCAACATGAGCCACGAGCTGCGCACCCCGCTCAACAGCCTGCTCATCCTGGCCCAGCTGCTCGCCCAGAACCCCACCCGCAACCTGACCGCCAAACAGGTCGAGTACGCCGGCATCATCCACTCGGCCGGCTCCGACCTGCTCCAGCTGATCAACGACATCCTCGACCTGTCCAAGGTCGAGGCGGGCAAGATGGACGTCAACGTCGAGGCCGTGCCGCTGCGCGCGCTGCTCGACTACGTCGAGGCCACCTTCCGCCCGATGACCGGGCAGAAGAACCTCGCCTTCGCCGTCCAGACGGTCGACGGCGTGCCCGCCGAACTCGCCACCGACGACTACCGGTTGCGCCAGGTGCTGCGCAACCTGCTGTCCAACGCGGTCAAGTTCACCGAGCAGGGCCGGATCGAGCTGCGGATCGAACCGGCCGCCGCGGCCGAACTCCCGGACGGCATGCGGCGCGACGGCGGCGCGGTGCTCGCCTTCCGGGTGAGCGACACCGGCATCGGCATCGCACCGCAGCACCTGGAGACCGTGTTCGGCGCCTTCCAGCAGGCCGACGGCACCACCAGCCGCAAGTACGGCGGCACCGGTCTCGGCCTGTCGATCAGCCGCGAGATCGCCTACCTGCTCGGCGGCGCGATCACCGTCGAGAGCACCCTCGGCCGGGGCAGCACCTTCACCCTCTACCTCCCCGCCGCCCGGCCCGGGGCGGCGGCCGGCGCCGACGGCGGTGCGCGCAGGGCCCTGGCCGGCGCCCCGGAGCCGGCCGGGGACGAGGACCGCGGCGGCCGGCCGGCCGCCGACGGACCGCGCCGGCTGCTCGTGGTGGAGGGGCGCCCCAACGGCCTGCTGTCGCTGGTGGCGGAGAACGCCATGGCCGACCTGGCCCGCTACGCCGGTGCGCAGCGCCAGGTGGAGATCGTCACCGCGGTCGGCGCCCAGGAGGCCGCCACCGCGCTGGCCACCTCCGCGTGCCACTGCGTCGTCCTGGAGCTCGACCTGCCCGACGGCACCGCCCCGAGGCTCCTGGAGGAGATGGAGCGCGACCCGGCGCTGCACGCCGTCCCCGTGCTGGCGCACCACAACCGGGGCGTCGGCGCCCAGGACGAGCACACCGTGCGCCGGGACGCCGGCCGCCCGCTGGAGTTCCTGTCCAGCCTGGACGAGCTGCGCGAGCGCGTCGCGCTGCACATGAGCGCCGACCGGCCCGGGGCGGTGCTGCCGCTGGTGCGCGGCGCCGAGCGCGACACCTCCTGGAGCCCGCAGGCCGACCCGGTGCTGGCCGGCCGCACCGCGCTGGTGGTCGACGACGACGACCGCAACCTCTACGCGCTCACCAGCATCCTGGAACTGCACGGCCTGCGGGTGCTCCAGGCGGAGAACGGCCGGGCGGCGCTGGAGGCGCTGGCCGCCCACCCGGGGATCGACGTCATCCTGATGGACGTGATGATGCCCGAGATGGACGGGTACACGGCCACTGCGGCGATCCGCGCGATGCCCGAGCACGAGGGGCTGCCGATCATCGCCGTGACCGCGAAGGCCATGATCGGCGACCGGGAGAAGAGCCTGGCCTCGGGGGCCAGCGACTACATCACCAAGCCGGTCGAGCCGGCCGAGGTGATGGCCCGGATCAAGCACCACCTCTCCCGGTAGCCCCCGCCACCGGCCCCGAACCCGAGGAGTCACCACCGTGCAGCAGCCGCAGGACCTCCCGACCACGGGTCTTCCCGCGCCGTCCGAGGG
>NZ_JBHYUU010000275.1:0-8057 GCF_042749955.1 Kitasatospora sp. NPDC059462
CCCGGGGCCTGGCCTGCACCGCCCGCGCCCGGCTGGCGCCGGCCGGCCCGCGGCGGCGGTGACTGCGGCGGCGGTGACTGCGGCGCCGGCCCTCGGCGGCGGTGACGCCCGAGGGCGCTCCTGCCGGGCCCTAGAATGCCCGGCATGAGCGCCGCCACCCCCCACCCCGACCCGCACCGGCAGGAGCGGCTCGAACGCCTCGTCAGCCTCTCCTCCGGGAGCTATCTGCTGGTCACCACCTTCAAGAAGGACGGCACCGCCGTGCCGACCCCGGTCTGGGTGGTGCGCGACGGCGAGGCGCTCGGCATCTGGACCGTCGCCGACTCCTGGAAGGTCAAGCGGATCCGCAACCGCCCGGACGTCCTGGTCGGCCCCTGCGACGTGCGCGGCAACCCGACCGGCGGGTCCTTCCCGGCCACCGCCGAGATCCTCGGCCCCGGGCGCACCGCCGCCTACCGGACGCTGCTGCGCCAGAAGTACGGCCTGGTCGGCGTCCTCACCCTGTTCGGCAGCCGGCTGCGGCGCGGCGAGCGCGGCACCGTCGGCATCCGGCTCACCCTCACCGGGCCCGCCGACGACTGACCTCCCGTCTCCCCGGCCCCTCCCGCCACGGGTGACTCGTCCGGTTCATGCCAGGCACAACGTTCTTCCGTTGTACGCCTGGCCGTCCGCCGGAGCGCGCGGTATGGCAACGGTGGCGCTGCTACAACACACAGCGCCCCACCATCATCCGTTCGCGCGTCAGGAGGACGCCCCATGCGGCGAACCGATCGAGTCCGGCTCCGTGCGCTGGCGGTGGCATCGGCCGCCGCCGTCGTGGGAGCGCTGACGGCCCTGCCGGCCGGCACCGCGCACGCCGTGTCGCCGGACATCGTGATCAGCCAGGTGTTCGGCGGCGGCGGCAACTCCGGTGCCCCGTACACCAATGACTTCATCGAGCTGTACAACCGCGGCACCGCCCCGGTCTCCGTCACCGGCTGGACGGTCCAGTACGCCTCGGCGGCCGGCTCCTCGTGGGCGAAGACCACCCTGGCGGGCACCATCGCGCCCGGGAAGTACTACCTGGTGCAGGAGGCGGCCGGGGCCGGCTCCGGCGCCGCCCTCCCCGCGCCCGACGCCACCGGCACCATCGCCCTGGGCGCCAACGCCGGAAAGGTCGCGCTGGTCACCAACGCCACCGCGCTCACCTGCTCCACCGGCTGCGCCACCCAGCCCGGGGTGAAGGACTTCGTCGGCTACGGCACGACCGCGAGCTCGGCCGAGGGCTCGCCGACCGGCAACCTCGCCAACACCACCGCCGCGCTGCGGGCGGGCGGCGGCGCCACCGACACCGACAACAACGCGGCCGACTTCGCCGTCACCGCGCCCGTCCCGCGCAACTCCTCCTCCACCGGGGGCGGGACCGGCGGCACCCGGATCCACGACATCCAGGGCGCAGCCCGCACCTCCCCGCTGGCCGGCCAGGCGGTCGCCGCCGTGCCCGGCGTGGTCACGGCGGTCGGCCCGAGCGGCTACTGGTTCCAGGACCCGCAGCCCGACGCCGACCCGGCCACCAGCGAGGCGGTCTACGTCTACACCGCGGGCGCGCCGGGCGTGGCCGTCGGCGACTCGGTCAAGGTCGGCGGCACGGTGAGCGAGTTCCGCCCGGGCGGCACCGGCGGCACCACGAACCTCACCACCACCGAGCTCACCGCGCCCACCACCACCGTGCTCGCCCACAACGTCGCGCTGCCCGCCGCCACGGTGGTCGGCGCGGGCGGGCGGATACCCCCGGCCGCGGTGATCTCCAGCGTCACCACCGGCGACGTCGAGACGGCCGGCGGCTTCCAGCCCGCCACCGACGGCCTGGACTTCTGGGAGTCCCTGGAGGGCATGCGGGTCCAGCTGAACAACGCCGCCGTGGTCGGCCCGAGCAGCTCCTTCGGCGAGATCCCGGTCGTCCCGCAGGGCTCGGCCACCCGCACCAACCGCGGCGGCATCCTGCTGCAGGCCTCCGACGGCAACCCCGAGCGGGTCCTGCTGGACGACGTGCTCGCCCCGACCCCCGCCGCCAACGTGGGCGACACCCTCTCCGGCGCCACCGTCGGCGTCCTGGACTACTCCTTCGGCAACTTCAAGCTGCTGGTCACCGCGACCCCGACGGTGGTCCCCGGCGGCCTCGCCGCCGAGACCACCGCCGCCCCGGCCGCCGGCGAGCTCGCCACCGCGACCTTCAACGTCGAGAACCTCGCCCCGGGCGACCCGCAGAGCAAGTTCGACGGCCTCGCCGCCGCCGTCGTCAACAACCTCCGCTCGCCCGACCTGGTCGCCCTGGAGGAGATCCAGGACAACTCCGGCGCGACCGACAACGGCGTCACCGCCGCCGACCAGACCGTGGACAAGCTGGTCGCCGCGATCGCCGCGGCCGGCGGCCCGGCCTACTCCTACCGCCAGATCAACCCGGTGAACGACCAGGACGGCGGCCAGCCCGGCGGCAACATCCGCCAGGTCTTCCTCTACCGCACCGACCGCGGACTGACCTTCACCGACCGCCCCGGCGCCGGTTCCACCACCGCGGACTCGGTGGTCAACAACGCCGGCACGCCCGCCCTCGCCTACTCCCCCGGCCGCATCGACCCGGCCAACTCCGCGTTCAACGCCAGCCGCAAGCCGCTCGCCGGCGAGTTCCGCTGGAACGGCCGCCCGGTCTTCGTGATCGCCAACCACTTCAACTCCAAGGGCGGCGACCAGCCCCTCTTCGGCCGCTACCAGCAGCCGTCCCGCCCCTCCGAGACCCAGCGGCACGCGCAGGCCACCGTGGTGAAGAACTTCACCGACCAGATCCTCGCGGTCGACCCGAACGCCGCGGTCATCGTCCTCGGCGACCTCAACGACTTCGAGTTCTCCGGGACCGCCGACCTCCTCACCGCCGGCGGCTCCCTGGTCGACCTCCCCCGCACCCTGCCCCTCGCCGAGCGCTACACCTACGTCTACGAGGGCAACTCCCAGGTCCTGGACCACATCCTCATCTCCCCCGCCCTCGCCGCCAAGCCGTACAGCTACGACATCGTCCACCTCAACAGCGAGTTCGCCACCCAACTGAGCGACCACGACCCGCAGGTCGTCCGCATCCCGCTCCCGTAGCCCCCTCCCCCGCTGCCCCGGCGTCACCCCCGGCGCCGGGGCAGCGCCGTACCCGACGGCCCGAACGGTCCGATTGCGTGCGTACAATCACCTCGCAATCCGGTCACATCAGCAGGTCACCACACATCAAGGCTGCGCCCCTGCCGACGGCGCGGCCCGTTCCTCTGGGGGACATCCGTGCAGGAAATGGTCAAGGGAGCCAACGTCGGGCTCGCGACGCTGAGCGAGAGCACCGACTCCGTCACCGTGATCCTGGGGTGGAACAGCCCCGGGGGAGACGGCGACGCGGACGTGTCGGTCCTCCTCTTGACCGCCGAGGGCAAGGTCCGCGACAACGCCGACTTCTTCTACTACAACAACCCCACCGCCGAGGACGGCAGCGTCCAGCTGCTCGACGGCGCCTCCACCGACGTCGGCACCGAGGACCGCATCCAGCTGGACCTCACCGCCGTGCCGGCCGACGTCGAGCGCCTGGTGGTCGCCGCGAGCCGGCCCAACCGCGCGCCCTTCGGCCAACTGGACGACCTCCGGCTCGAACTGGCCGATCTCGGCGGCGAGCGGCTGCTCGGCTTCTCCATCACCGACGCCGGCGCGGAGAGCGCCTTCGTCTTCGGCGAGATCTACCGCCGCAACCAGGAGTGGAAGTTCCGCGCCGTCGGCCAGGGCTACGACACCGGACTCGCCGGGCTGGCCACGGACTTCGGCATCGACATCGAGGACGACGAGAACACGGACGGCGACACCGCCAACGGCGAGGGCGGGGAGGCCGCGGCGGACACCACCCGCGAGGCCACCGGCCCGGCCGGACCGGCCGTCGACGCGCCCGCCGAGCCGGCGGTGTCCGCCCCGGCTCCCCCGGCCGCCCCCGAGCGGACCCCCGAGCCGCAGGCCCCGGCCGCCGGGACGGCCCCGGAGGAGGCGCCGGCGGCGGCCCCGGCGCCCAAGCGCCTGCGCACGGCCAAGAAGAAGGTCACCCTGCCCCGGGCCGCCAAGCCCTCGCTCGCCGAGAACGACGGCTGGCGCACCGCCCGGCTGTTCCCGGCCACCTCGTTGAAGAGCGACCTGGAGCGCGAGGTCCGCGCCACCTCCGTGCTGCTCTCCGTGATGGCCCAGGTGCCGGAGTTCGGCCGCCGCCTCACCGCGAAGTTCGGCGCGCCCGCCGGCCGCACCGAGACCTTCACCGAGGTCTCGCTCCCGCACGGGGACTCCCCGAAGCGCCCCGACGGCGTGATCCGCGTCGAGCGCGCCGGGCGGCTGTGGACGGCGCTCGTCGAGAGCAAGACCAACGGCAACCCGCTGAAGTCCGAGCAGGTCCAGGACTACATGGACATCGCCGCCCGGCGCGGCTACGAGGCCGTCATCACTCTCTCCAACGACGTGGCCCTGGAGGGGAGCCCGCTCGTCCAGGTCAAGATCGACGGCCGGCGCAAGCACAAGGTGCTGCTCGGCCACCTCTCCTGGGCCGAGGTCGCCTACCAGGCGCAGATGCTGATCCGGCACGAGGGCGTGGGCAACCCCGCGCACGCCTGGCTGCTCCAGGAGCTGCTGCACTACCTCCAGCACGACAACTCGGGCTGCCACGGCTTCCAGAACATGGGCCCGGCCTGGGTCCCGGTCCGCAAGGCCGTCGACGAGGAGACGCTCGTCGTCGGGGACGGGCGCGCCGTGCAGGTGGTGGAGAGCTGGGAGCGGCTGATCCGCCAGGTCTGCTTCCAGCTCGGCGGCGAACTCGGCGTCAAGGTGCTGCCGGTCCCCCGAGGCCGGCGCGGCGAGGACCCCACGGTGCTGCGGGCCGCCCTGGCCGACCGGCTCTGCTCGGACGGCCGCCTGGACGCGGAGATGCGGATCGAGGGCGCCGTCGGCACCCTCGCGATCACCGCCGACCTGCGGGTCGGCAAGCTGCGGACCTCCACCGAGGTCCCGGCGCCCGAGCAGGGCTACCCGCTGAGCTGGGTCAAGCGGCTGGTCCGGCAGCTCGGCGAGGCGCCGGCCGACCTGCACGTGGAGACGCTCACCGACGGCGACGCGGCCGGTCCCCGGGGCACCCTGGAGAAGCTGCGGCCCGAGCCGGGCGACCTGCTGCCCAAGGACTCCTCGCGGATCACCGGGTTCCGGCTCTCGCTGTCCAAGAGCACGGGAAGCACCCGGGGCAACGCCGAGAGCGGCTTCATCCGCAGTGTCGACGCCGCCGTCGAGCGGTTCCACTCGGGCGTCCTGGCCCACCTCGACCAGCGGCCGGGCCGCCGGGCGTAACCGGGCCGCCGGCTTCGGGCCGGGGCGCGTGCGGGAGACCGTGCGTGCCCCGGCCCTCGTCGTGTCCGGGGCGAGAGCGGCGGCACGGGGTGGGGGTATGTGATTCGGGTCATTCGGGGTGTTCGGGAACTCGGCGGGGTGGTGGGACGACTGGTGGGGGGTGAGTGGGATGTCGCCGGGTGGCCGGCCGTTGAGTGTACTGGCGGGGTTCGCCCTGCTGCTGGTGGTGGTGTTCGTCGTGGCGTTCGCGGTGGGGCGCGGAGCCGGGCCGGTGACGCCCGGGCTGACGCCCGGCGGCGGGGGCGGCGGCAAGCCCGGGACGGGCCATGAGATGGGGGCGGGCCGGTGACGTCCGTGACGGAGAGTGCCGGGAGCGGGGACACCGGCGCGCTGGTGAGCACCGATCTGGCGGTCGGCGGGATGACCTGCGCGGCCTGTGTGAGCCGGGTGGAGAAGCGGCTGGCCCGGATCGAGGGCGTGACCGCCGGGGTGAACCTGGCCACCGGGCGGGCGCGGGTGCTGCACCCGGCCGCGGTGGGCGTCGAGGAGCTGGTCGCCGCGGTCGAACGGGCCGGGTACACCGCCGAGCCGGCTCCCGACGGGGTGCCGGCGTCCGGCCCGGCGGCGGAGGAGCCCGGGGAGCGGTGGCGGCTGGTGATCACGGCGCTGCTGGCGGTGCCGGTGGTGGTGCTGTCGATGGTGCCCTCGCTGCAGTTCCCGGCCTGGCAGTGGGTCTGCTTCGGGCTCGCGCTGCCGGTGGTGAGCTGGGGCTCGGCCGGGTTCCACCGCCGGGCCCGGCAGGGGCTGCGGCACGCCGCGGCGACCATGGACACCCTGGTGAGCCTCGGTGTGGTCGCGTCGTTCGGCTGGTCCGCGTACGCGCTGCTGTTCGGCGGGGCGGGCGCGATCGGCATGCGGATGCCGTTCTCGCTGACCGCGGACGGCGGCGGCACCGCGCACGTCTACCTGGAGGCGGCCGTCGGGGTGCCGCTGTTCGTGCTGGCCGGGCGGCTGCTGGAGGGGCGGGTGCGGCGGCGCAGCGGTTCGGCGCTGCGGGCGCTGGCCGAGCTCGGCGCCAAGGAGGTCTGCGTCCGCGATCCGCGGAGCGGCGAGGAGCGGCTGCTGCCGATCGAACGGCTGCTGCCGGGGCAGGAGTTCGTGGTCCGGCCGGGCGAGCGGGTGGCCACCGACGGGGTGGTGGTGGAGGGCGGTTCGGCGCTCGACCTGAGCCTGCTGACCGGGGAGTCGGTGCCGGTGGAGGTCGGGCCGGGCGACCGGGTCGCGGGCGCCACGGTGAACGTCGGCGGGGCGCTGGTGGTACGTGCGACGGCGGTCGGCGCGGACACCCAACTGGCCCGGATCACCGCGCTGGTGGCAGACGCCCAGGCGGGCAAGGCGAAGGCGCAGCGGCTCGCGGACACGGTCGCCGGGGTGTTCGTGCCCTGTGTGCTGACGGTGGCGGTCTGCGTGCTGGGCTTCTGGCTGGGCGCGGGCGCCGATCCGCAGGCGGCGGTGACGGCGGCGGTCGCCGTGCTGGTGGTGGCCTGCCCGTGCGCGCTGGGCCTGGCCACGCCGACCGCGCTGCTGGCGGCGACCGGGCGCGGCGCCGAACTGGGCGTGCTGGTGCGCGGCCCGGAGGTGCTGGAGAGCCTGCGCCGGGTGGACACCGTGCTGCTGGACAAGACGGGCACGCTGACCACCGGCCGGATGGAGCTCGCCGCGGTGGCGGTGGCCGCCGGCGCGGGGGTCGACGAGGACCGGGTGCTGCGGCTCGCGGGAGCCGTCGAGCACCGGTCGGAGCACCCCATCGGGCGGGCCGTCGTGGGGGCGGCCCGGGCCCGGTGCGGCTCCGAGCCCCTTCCGGCGGTGGCCGGTTTCGCGGCCGCCGCCGGAGTGGGGGTGTCCGGTGAGGTGGAGGGCCACCGGGTGCGGGTGGTGCGGCCGGACGAGGCGGACGGGCCGCTGCCGCAGGAGCTGGCGCGGGCGCTGGCGGACGCCTCGGCGGCGGGCCGCACGCCGGTGCTGGTGGAGCTGGACGGGCGCCCGGCGGCCGTCCTGGCGGTCGGTGACACGCTGCGCTCGGGCAGCTGGCGCGCGCTGCACCGGCTGCGCGGCATGGGCCTGGAGCCGGTGCTGCTGACCGGGGACGGGCCTGGCGCGGCGCGGGCCGTCGCGGCGGAGCTGGGCATCGAGCGGGTGCACCACTCGGCCTCGCCGGAGCGCAAGGCCGAGGTGGTCGCGGAGCTGAAGGCCGCCGGGCGGACCACGGCGGTGGTCGGCGACGGGGTCAACGACGCCGTCGCGCTGGCCTCGGCGGACCTCGGGGTGGCGCTCTCCTCGGGCAGCGACGCGGCGATCGGCGCGGCCGGGCTGACGCTGGTGCGCGGGGACATCGAGGCGGTGGTGGACGCCGTCCGGCTGGCCCGGCGCACCCTGGCCACGATCCGGGTCAACCTGCTGTGGGCGTTCGGGTACAACGTGGTGCTGATCCCGCTGGCGGCGGTGGGGCTGCTGAACCCGATGCTGGCGGCGGTGGCGATGTCGCTGAGCTCGCTGCTGGTGGTGGGCAACAGCCTGCGGCTGCGGACCTGGCGTCCCGGGCGGGGCGCCGCGGACGGGCGCGGCGGTGGGCCCGGGAAGGGCGGAAGGGACGCCGGTGGCCCCGGTGGCCCCGGTGGCAC
>NZ_JBHYUU010000276.1:0-7971 GCF_042749955.1 Kitasatospora sp. NPDC059462
GCACCCGCGGGGCCGGCCGACGGCTCGTCGTCGGACCGGGCTCAGCCCTCGGTCCAGCCGTGGCCCCTGGCGCACTGCAGCACGGCGTTGCGCACCTTCAGCACCTGCTCGCCGGTGAGCGAGGGCACGTGCTCCAGCAGCAGCTCGGTGACCTCCACCAGCAGCTCCGCGGAGGTGAGGACGTCGCACTCCGCGTCGTCGCCCTCGGCCGCCACCACCCGCGCCGCCGTCACCGCCGGCCCGGCCGGCCGCGCCGCCGCCCCCTTGGGCAGGCGCACCGAGGAGGCCTTCAGCCCCCGGTCGCCCTCCTCCATCTCGAACTCCACCACCAGACCCGAGTGCACCAGCGACTCGGGCATCAGCATGTCGTTGACGTGCAGGAAGACGTCCTCCCCGCCATGGTCCGGAGCGATGAACCCGTACCCGCGCACACTGTCGTACCGCACAACCCGACCGGTGACCACAACACACCCCCAAGGACAACAACCCGGGCCCCCTGCCCGACACCTGACGTAGAGGATAGAGGACCGGGCGCCCGGCGCACGCCCCCCGTCCGGTCAGGGCGCGACGGACTCGACGGCGGCCCTGAGCCGTGCCAGCACGGCGGCCAGTTCGGCGCGCGGGGGAGTGGCCAGCGCGAGCCGCAGGGCGGCGGGGCGGTGCGGGC
The DNA here is from genome assembly GCF_042749955.1 of Kitasatospora sp. NPDC059462. Classification (NCBI taxonomy): domain Bacteria; kingdom Bacillati; phylum Actinomycetota; class Actinomycetes; order Kitasatosporales; family Streptomycetaceae; genus Kitasatospora; species Kitasatospora sp. NPDC059462. The sequence continues at coordinate 668 of NZ_JBHYUU010000276.1, forward strand.
CGGTGGCGAAGGCGTCGGCGGTGGAGACGAGGATCCCCCGGGCGGCGAGGACGGCGGCGACCCGGTCCGGGCGCTGGTGCGGCTCCAGGCCCAGCCAGAGCAGAGGGGAGGCGGGGTGCGCCCGGACGTCCAGACCGGCCAGGGCGGCCCGGGCGACGGCCTGGCGCTCGGCGGCGTCGGCCCGGCGCTCGCGCTCCAGGCGGGCCACCGTGCCGTCGGCGAGCCAGCCGGTGGCGACGGCCGTGACCAGGCCGGGCACGCCCCAGGCGGCGGCGCGCAGGCTGCCGGTCACGGGCCGCAGCCAGGCGTCGGGCACGACGGCGAAGCCGAACCGCAGCCCCGGGGCGACGTTCTTGGACAGTCCGGCGACGTAGCAGGTGCGCTCGGGGGCCAGGGTCCGCAGCGGGGGCGGCGGCGCGGTCTCCAGGAAGGCGTAGGTGCCGTCCTCGACCAGCAGGAGGTCGTGCGCGCGGGCCAGGGCGACCAGGCGCTCGCGCCGCCCGCCGTCGAGGACCCAGCCGAGCGGGTTGTGCACGGTGGGCATGGTGTAGAGCGCGCGCACCCGGCGGGCCCGGCACAGCCGGTCCAGCGCGTCGAGGTCGGGGCCGTCCGGGGTGACCGGCACCGGGGCGAGCTCCAGGCCCCGGTCGGCGGCCAGCAGCTTGATCCCCGGGTAGCTGAGCGCATCGGCCGCGAGGACGTCGCCGGGCCGGGTGAGCGCCCGCAGCACGCAGTCCAGCGCCTGCTGCGCCCCGCCGGCCAGCAGGACGTTGCGCGGGGCGGTGTCGATGCCGCGCCCCAGCAGGTAGGTGGCCACGGCCGCCCGGTCGTGGCGGTGGCCGCCGGGCGGGTGCTGGCGCAGCAGGGCGGTGACGTCGCCGGAGGCGGCGAGGGCGCGCAGGGCGTGGCGCAGGTCGTCGTCCTGGCCGGGGGAGAGCGGCTGGTTGAACGACAGGTCGGCGACCCGGGGCACCGGCAGGGCGCGGGAGGGTTCGAGGCCGTCGTAGCCGGAGCGGACCTTGACGAAGGTGCCCCGGCCCTGCTCGCCCACCACCAGTCCGGCGGCGGCCAGTTCGGTGTACACCCGGGTGGCGGTGGCCGGGGCGACGCCGCGCTCGCGGGCGAGCGCGCGGTGGGTCGGCAGCCGGGCGCCGGCCGGCAGGGCGCCGGAGCGGATGGCGGCGGCGTACTCGTCGACGATGGCCTTGTAGGCGGGCGGTCGCATGCGGCACCTGTCCGTGGGCGGGAAGCCGGGCGGTGAAGTGTATCCAGGACAATTCCTGGATTGTCCCGCTCCCTGCTCCTAGCCTCGGCGGCGGTCCGGCCACCCGGCGGACCGGCACGTGGAAACGGAGTACGGGCATGACCGTGCACAGCGCACTCGACGGCGACGTCGCCCTCCTGACCATCGACCGCGAGAGCAAGCTCAACGCGCTCGACTACCCGACCATCGACGCGCTGCTCGCGCGGCTCGACGAGGCCGAGCGCGACGACGCCGTGCGGGCGGTGATCCTCACCGGCGCCGGCGGGCGCGCCTTCAGCGCCGGCGCGGACATCCCCTCGCTGGCCGGCAGCATCGCCCGATCGGCGGGCGGTCCCGAGACGGCGCTGCGCGAGATCGTGCGGCGCGGGCACGCGCTGACCCGGCGCATCGAGGAGTTCCCCAAGCCGGTGATCGCCGCCGTCAACGGCCTCGCCTACGGGGGCGGGTGCGAGATCACCGAGGCCGCGCCGCTGGCCCTGGCCGCCGAGCACGCGACCTTCGCCAAGCCGGAGATCACCCTCGGCTTCCCGCCGCCGTTCGGCGGCTCCCAGCGGCTGCCGCGCCACGTCGGGCGCAAGCGCGCGCTGGAACTGATCCTCACCGGCGACCCGGTCCCCGCGACCCGGGCGGCCGAACTGGGCCTCGTCAACGCGGTCGTGCCGGCCGGTGACCTGCTGGACGCCGCCCGCGACCTGGCGGCCCGGATCACCCGCCACGCGCCTACCGCGGTGGCCGCCTGCCTGCGGGCGGTGACCCGGGGCATCAACCTGCCGATCGAGGAGGGCCTGGCCGTCGAGGCCGCCTGGTTCGCCGCCACCGTCCCCACCGAGGGCGTGCGCGACGGCCTGCGCCGCTTCCTGGACCGCCCGGCCGCCCGGCACTGAGCCGGCGGCCGCGCTCCCGGCGCCGTCGCCCCGTCCCGTCCCGGCCCGTCCCGTCCCGGCCCCGACACCATCGGACGCGCGGTTGCCAAATGCCGCGCCGCCGCGCCGCCCGCGAACGACGGGAACAGGCCAGGTCGCGTGCCCGGCCCGGCGGACCGGCCGATGCCTCCCTCACCCCTCCCACCCGCCCGTTCCGGTGCCCCGCCGCAACGGGCGGGTGACCGGCGTACCCGGCGCACGCGACGCGACACGCGCGACCACCGGGAACACGAGCCCCCGGCCTCCGGCGTTCGCGGGCCAGAACGTCCGATTATCGATCCTGCGGGGAAGAGCAACTGATCGTTCGTCAGTTGAGGGCGACGATGGGACCGCCCCCGCGCGATCCGATGTCGACCGACCCGAGAACGACCAGGAGACAGTTGTGCGCATACTCTTCACCGGCCCGGCCGCTCCGAGCCACCTCTTCCCGATGGTGCCCACCGCCCAGGCCGTGCGGGCCGCCGGGCACGAGGTGCTGTTCGCCAGTGGGCAGCCGTTGGAGCAGCTCCGCCAGGCCGGGTTCCCGATCGTCGAGATCGGCGACGGGCGGCCCGTGCGGGAGGCCTTCGAGGAGGTCGTCGGCCGCCAGGCGCACTACGCGCAGCCGGACCTGACGCAGGAGGAGATCATGGAGATCGGCGCCGCCGCCTTCGCCCTCGCCTCGCGTTCCACCGTGGACGACCTGCTGGCGGTGGCCGACGGCTGGGGCGCCGAGCTGATCGTCCACGACTCCTGTCTGGCCTCCGCCCAGCTGGTCGCGGCCAAGCTCGGCATCCCGGCCGCGTTGCAGAACTTCGGCATCAGCTCCGGCCTCGGCATGGCCGCCCAGCTGGCCGACCACTTCACCGACGTCTACGAGAAGCACGGCGTGGCCGGGCCCGCCGAATCCACCCCGCTGAACATCGTGCCCGTCTCGCTCGGCGGCGACCCGGGCGGCCTGCGGATGCGCTACGTGCCGTACAACGGCGGCGGCGTCGTCCCCGCCGCGCTGCTGCACCGGGGCGCGAGGCCGCGGATCGCCGTCACCCTCGGCACGGTGATCGCCGACACGGACGGCCTGGACGCCATCACCCGGCTGATCGCCTCCGCCGCCGAGGTCGACGCCGAGTTCCTGCTCGCCGTCGGCGACGCCGACCTCACCGTCCTGGGCAGCCTGCCGTCCAACGTCCACCCGCTGCCGTGGGTGCCGCTCGCCGAACTGCTGCGGGTCTGCGACGCGGTCGTCCACCACGGCGGCTCCGGAAGCACCCTCACCGGGATGCAGGCCGGTCTGCCCCAGCTCCTGCTGCCCCAGGGGGCGGACAACTTCGTGGTGGCCGACACCATGGTCGCCACCGGGGCCGCGCTGCGTTCCGCGAGCGCGGACGTCGACGCCGCGCTGCTCACCCGTCTCGTCACCGACCCGGCGCTGCGGGAGGGCGCCGCCCGCCTGCGCGCCGAGAACGACGCCCTGCCGAGCCCGGCGGAGCTCGTCCCCGCCATCGAGGCCCTGGCCACCGCCCGTCCCTGACGCCCCGTCCCGGACCTCCCGTCCCGGACCTCCCGTCCCGGACCTCCCGTCCCTGCTCCGTCGTCCCTGATCCCTCGGCCGGCCCGACGGAAGGCCCGACGGACGGCGCCCCGGACCGCTCGCGCGGCGGTCCGGGGCGCCGCCGCGTCCGGGGCGGGCCGCCGCTCAGCGGCAGGGGAGCAGGGCGAAGGTGTAGCCGCGGGACTTCAGGGTGCGCAGCACGGCGGGCAGCGCGGCCACGGTCTGGCTGCGGTCGCCGCCGCCGTCGTGCAGGAGGATGACGGAACCGGGCTTGACGGCGCCCAGGACGCGGCGCTCGATGGCGGCGCGGCCGGGGCGCGCCCAGTCCTGGGGGTCGACGCTCCACAGCTGGATGCTCTTGCCGAGGCCGGCGGAGGCGGCGCGGACGGTGGCGTTCACCCCGCCGTAGGGCGGGCGCAGGCAGGTCGGGGTGGTGCCGGTCTGCGCCCGGATGCGCGCGTCGGTGGCCGTCACCTGGTCCTGGAGGGCGGCCCTGGACAGGCGCCGCAGGTCCGGGTGGGACCAGCTGTGGTTCTGCACGCTGTGGCCCTGGGCGCTCACCTGGCGGGTGACCGCCGGGTTGGCCGCGACGTTCTGCCCGATCTCGAAGAACGTGGCCCGCACGCCGTACTGGGACAGCAGGGCGAGCACCTGCGGGGTGTAGCGGGGGCTCGGGCCGTCGTCGAAGGTGAGGTAGACGACCTTGGCCGGGGCGGCCTGCGCCGGGACGGCCGGCAGCGCGACGACGGCGGTGGCGGCCGCGACCAGGGCTCCGGCGGCGAGCCGGGCGGCCCGGCGCCTCCGGGGACGGTCCGCTCCACGGGGTGAAGACACAGGTCCTCCCAACGGCCGCGGCACGGGAACGAACCCGGTGCCCGCCCCCTCCCCGGCACTGCGCCCAATGTAGCGGTCCGTCCCCGCACCGTCCCGGGTGTCCGGGGTCCGGGGGGCGCACTTCGGCCAGCTCCGGACGGCCCGGGCCCGGACCCCGGCGGGAGACGGCCGCGATCACCTCGGCGGACTCCACCGGCGCTCCCTCGGCGAGGAGTTGGGGGAGCGGGCCGGCGCCTCCCCCGCACCACCGGTACCGCTCGTCCGGCGCGGGCCCTCCGGCGCGGGGTGCAGTCATGACGGTGATGCCAGAAGGTGGAACCCGGCCTTCCTTCCATGGTCATCCAGCCCCGGGAAGCCTATGCGGCGCCGCAACAGGGCGCTAAGCTGCGGGCTTCTGAGCCAGTACCTGACAGGCCGTGCCACGGCCGGTGCCCCGGGCCGCCCCTCACCCGGATCCCATCGGCCGTGACATGCCCCGTCGCCGTTCGGTGCTGGGAACTCTGCTGGATCGCACTGAAGGAGGGGCAGATGGAGTCGTTTCCCGCACGGATGGTGCGGTCGTCCAGACGCCGTGCCGACCGATTCGCCCGCGCCTACCGGCGCGTGGCCCCCGGTGTCCTGCGGATCAGCGTGGGCGTGCTGTACCTCTGGTTCGGGCTGCCGAAGTTCTTCCCCGGAGCCAGCCCCGCCGAGGATCTCGCCACCCGCTGCATGAGCCTGATGACCTTCGACGCGGTGCCGCCCGACGTCGCGCGGTTCCTGCTGGCGCTCATGGAGGTCACCATCGGGCTCGGCCTGGTCACCGGGGTGCTGCTGCGGGTGGTCCTCGCCGTGTTCTTCGTCCACATGACCGGGGTCTTCGCGACGCTCTTCCTGCTGCCGAACGACGTGTGGGCCCACGGCGTCCCGCCCGTTCCCACGATGGAGGGGCAGTACATCCTCAAGAACATCGTGCTGGTGGTGGCCTGTCTGACCGTCGCCACCCGGGAACGGCCCACACCGGGCACCGCGAGCGACCCCGTGACCCTGACCGGGCCCGGTGCCGAGGCCGCCCCCGGCGCCGCGCCGCTCCCGGCGGGCGCGGTGCCCGGCGACCCGCCGGACCAGGTGCCCCGCCCCCGGACGGCCGGCGACCTGCGCGGGCAGTTCGCGGGCTGACGCCCCGGGCGCCGCCGGCAGCCCCCGCCCTCCGGCCGGCCCCCGCCGGTGGACCTGCCACCATGGGACGCCGGGCCCGTGCGCGGGCGGTCGAGAGGGCGTGGAACAGGACATGGGCGAGACCTGGCGACGGCTGCAGCCGCTGCGCGTGGCCCCCGGCTGGACGATCGACATGAACAGCCTCTACGCCGTGGACCCCTCACCGGAGACCGTCGAATGGCTCGCCGGATCCGTCCTGGTGAGCGGTCACCTCGTGTACGACGGCCTCTGCTTCGACGTGCGGTGGGAGCCCGAGGGGGATCCCGACGGTTGCTACGTCGCCGACTTCCTCGTCCTCGCCGGTTACAAGCGACGGGGAACCGTCACCCGCGAGCACACCTACCTCGGCACCTGGACCACCAGGAGCCGGTCCGCGCTCGTGGCGGCCCTGGAAGAGCTCATGTTCACCGGGGAGCCCCCGGCCGACCTCAGCCCCCCGCCGCCGCCGCCCGTCGGCCCGGCGGGGGACTGAGGCCGGGGCCGGCCCGGGGCCGGGGCCGCCTCAGACGCCTTCCGGCCCCGGGCCCGCTTCGGCGCGCGAGGGGCCGAGGAACGTGTCGAGGTCGGGGGAGGTCCGGAGGTCCTTCGCGGCGGGGGCCTCCATCGCGGGCGCGGTGCCCAGCGCCGAGTACGTCACGGTGACGGCCGCCGCCTCGCCCTCCTTGTCGCCGGTCAGGCGGACCCGGACGAGCTGCTGCTCGGCGTTGATCCAGAAGTCGAGGACGAACGCCTTGCCGCTCTTCCTCAGACCCACTTCGGCGTGGGGCCGCTGCTCGGCGGTGAGACCGGGGATCCCGGCCAGCAGGGCGTCGACGTCCTCGATGTCGCGATAGTGGGTGACCTCGGCGCCGTCGACCGTCTCCGTCCCGACCCTGTCCAGCCAACCCGCCCGGGCCAGGGTCAGGAGGTTCGCCGGGTCCATCACCAGGCTCAGCTGCGGGTAGAACGGCTTGTGCCACATGGCGAAGGGCGTCGGTACCCAGACGACCTGCTCGCCCACCGCTGCCGCGACCTGCTCCGTGGGGCCGAGGTACGCCGTGTTGCCGGCCATCCGGAGCCTGAGCCGGACGCCCGGATCGTCGGCGAGGTAGTCGAGCACGGCCGGGCCGTCCGTCCAACGGGCGAATCCCGTGCCCGGCGCGCCCCCGTTGCCCTCCCTGACGGACAGGGCGTACCGGGCGCTGCCGGCCCTGCGCATCACCTCGGCCGCCGCCGCGAGCGCTTCCTCGGGATCGAGCTCGGCCGCCCCGGTGGCCGTCGCCCCGGCCGTCGCGGCGTCCGGCACGGTGCCCGCCGGTGACGGACCGCCTGCGGCGCCGACGCCACCGGAGCTCCCGCAGGCGGTGAGGCCGCCCGCCAGGACGGCCGCCGTGACGGCCACGACGACGGCGGAACTCGCCCCGCGCATGGAGACTCCCTGTGCCCGAACTTCCCCGACGATGCCGGGCGGACTCTAGTGGATCACCGGGCCGGCCCGACACTCCGTTTCGGCAGCCGGGCGCCCGGGCCCCGCGGGGTCCCCGCAGAAGCGCGGAGCGGGAAGTCGGCCGGGCCG
>NZ_JBHYUU010000277.1:0-7912 GCF_042749955.1 Kitasatospora sp. NPDC059462
ACCGCGTCCGGCCCGGCACCCGCTGGGTCTCGGCGGCGGTCGGCGCGGGCCTGGTCTTCTCGGCGGCGACCAACACCTGCGCGATGGGCAACCTGCTGTCCCGCCTCCCGTTCAACCGCCCCCGCCCCGGCCAGGTCCCGGACCTCGACGCCACCCTCGCCGCCCTCACCGGCGCCCGCTGACCTCCCGCCCCGTCGCCCGTCCGGGATCCGGCATCCGGCTTCCGGGCGGGCGACGGGGCCCGGTCAGTGCCCGCCGGGCCGGTTGCGCCACCGGTACTGCCAGTGGGCGCTCACCCGGTGGTCGTGCTCGAACCCGGGGCCGAGCGGTCCGACCCGGGCGTAGGCGTCCTCGGTGCGCGGATCGTCCCGCCGCGCGAGCGCGTAGGCGGCCTCCAGCCGCAGCGTCCGGTGCTCCTCGTCCAGCAGTGCGGCGAGGGCCTCGGTCACCGCGGCCGTCCGGTCGCCCGACCCGGCGAGGGTGGCGGCCGCGCGGGCCCGCACGGCGAGGTCCGAATCCCGGAGCAGGCGCAGCAGTGCCTCCCGGACGTCCGGCGCGAACACGCCCGGTGTCTCCAGGGCGTCGGCGACGGAGGCCCGCACGGCACCGTCCGGGTCGTCGGCCAGGACGAGCAGTGCGGCGGTGGCGGCCTCGCCCGGTCCGGTCAGCTCCGGGCTCAGCAGGTACGGGACCTCGCGGCGGACCCGGGGATCCGGGTGGTCGGCGTGGCGCAGGCCGAGGGTCTCCCCGGCGGGGTGGCGGCGGCCGAGGAGGGCCGCGAGGACCCTGCCGAGCACCCGGCCGTCGGGTTCGTCGAACGCCCAGGCCGCCAGCATCCCGACGTCCCGCGTGCTGTCGGAGCCGTCCATGACGGCGCCGGCCAGGAGGACGCGGTGCCACAGGACCTCGGCGAGGAACAGACGGCGGACGGGATCGGGGTGGTGCCGCAACGACGCGAGCTCGGACCGGGCCCGTTCGCTCCGGCGACCCGCGAGGGCGTGCGCGGCGGTGAACCACGCGTCGTCGTCGTCCGGGCGGCGGATCCCGCGCGCCACCACCTCCGCGACGGGCGGGAGGACGCCGAACCGCTGCTCCAGGAGGGTGAGGACGCTGCCGTGGCCGGCCCGGACGGCGTGCCCGCCCGGCGCGACCTCCTCGGCCTGCGCGTGGTCGCCGTCCCGCACCCGCCGCCGTACGGCCGGTCCGTCGGCCCCGGTGCGGCGGCGCAGCTCCTCCTCCTCGCCGGTCTCGTACCGGCGCCGGGCGAGGTCGAGCAGGCGTTGCCGCGCCGGGGCGGGGATCCGCAGGGCGGGGTCCTTGCCGAGCACGGCCTCGACCAGGGCCGTCGAGCCGAGGTCGACGGCCCGCAGCAGCGGCGTGGTGCCGTCCGGCAGCTCGCGGTCGGGGTCGGCGCCGGGGTCGGCGCCGGGGTCGGCGTCGGTCAGCGCCTCGGCCGTCGCGTGGTCGAACCCCGCCACCGCGAGGCAGAGCAGGGGCAGCCCGTCGGGCCCGCGGGTGTCCGGATCGGCGCCCTCCTCCAGGCAGGCCCGCACCGCGGCGGCGTTCCGCGCGATGACGGCCGCCACCAGCCGCCGCTCCGCCATCAGCCGCCGCTCCGCCGCCGCCCGCTGTTCCCCCGCCGGCCGCTGTTCCCCCGCCACGAACCCCCCTGGTGGACCGTCGGGCGGAAGGGTAGCGCGGCGGCAATCGGTCGTGCCCGGCATTTACCCGGCCGTCGGTGACCGGAGGTAGCCTCGGGGGCTCGGACCGGTGTGCGGCGGGGTGAGGTGCGGGTGAGCGTGTCGGGCGGATGGGTCTCCACCGGGCTGGGGTGGCGCGACGGGCGGGCGGTGCTGAGCGCGGTGCACGGGCGCCGGGTGCACGAGCGCGAGGTGCTGCCGGGGGTCGAGGTCGGCTGGCTGCTCGGCGGGCCGCGCCGGTGCACCGGGGCCTGGCTGGCGGGCCAGGACGAGCGCACGCCCTGCCCGCACCACGCCGTGATCGCGCCGGACGGCGCCGCCGTGCAGTGCGCGTCCTGCCAGAGCGTGGACCGGGGGCTGGCGCTGGCCCGGGACCAGATCCTCGACGACGGCCGCACCTACCGGCTCTACCTCGCCTGGTTCGGCGAGGGGCTGCTCAAGGTCGGCCTCACCGCCGAGCAGCGCGGCACCAGCCGGCTGCTCGAACAGGGCGCGCTGGCCTGGACGTTCGCCGCCCGGGGCGCGCTGCCCGCCGTCCGGCGGGCCGAACTGACCGTGGCCGCCTCCGGGTTGGCCCGGGAGCGGTTCAAGAGCCGGGTGAAGGTGGACCACTGGTGGGAGCACGGCGACGCGGACCACCGCCGCGCGCTGCTCACCGACGCGCGGGCCCGGGCGCACGAACTGCTGCGCGGACACGGGGTGGAGCTGCTGGCGGACCACCCGGTCACCGACCACGTCGGGGTCTTCGGGCTGACCGCGGGCGCCCCCGCCGTCTACCGGGCGGTCGAGGCTCTCGCGGACGGCGCGGTGCTGGCCGGGCGGCTGCGCCCGCCGATCGGCCGGCACCTGCTGCTCGACCAGCCGGACGGCGGCGCGCCACTGCTGCTGGACACCCGGCTGCTGACCGGCTGGACGCTGGCCCCGGCGGCCGGGCGGCCGTCCGCGGGGCTGGCGCTGAGCGAGCGGGTCCGCCCGGCCGAGCCGGACACCCAGGAGGCGCTGTTCTGACCCGGCGGGCCACCGGCGGCAGTTGCATGTAAAAACCAGCACCCCTAGGCTCGGGCCTGCATGGTTTCACTTTGCTACCGCAGCTTCGCCACCGTCCCGCGCGAGAGGCCCGCCATGATCCCCGCCCACGAGACCTTCGACGCCACCTTCCCCTACCGCCCGCACTTCAGCACCGCCCCCGGCTTCCCGATGCACTACGTCGACGAGGGCGCCGGCTCGGTCGTCCTCTGCCTGCACGGCGAGCCCACCTGGGGCTACCTCTTCCGGGACCTCGTGCGCCGCCTCGCGCCCACCCACCGGGTCGTCGTCCCCGACCACATGGGCTTCGGCAAGAGCGCCACGCCCGCCGGGCGCGACTACCGGCTGCAGGACCACGTCGACAACCTGGAGGCGCTCGTCCTGGACCTCGGGCTGCGGGCGGTCACCCTCGTCGGCCACGACTTCGGCGGTCCGGTCGGCATGGGCCTCGCGGCCCGCCGGCCCGGGTTGATCGCCCGGGTGGTCGGTGTCAACGGGCCCACCCCGTTCGGGCAGCCCGGCCTCGGCGACGCGCTGGCCGCCAACGCCGCCGACTCCCCGTGGTTCCGCTGGACCGCCCGGGCGCACGCCGACGGCACGCTGGAGGCGGTGCTCGGCGCCCTGGACGTCACCGTGCTCAGCATGCTCAGGCTGAACGGCTTCGAGAACCCCGCCCTCGCCACCGACACCTGGCTGCGCGCGTACGGCGCCCCGTTCCCGACCCCGGCCGAGAGCGTGGGCGCGATCGGCTGGGTGAAGGGCTTCGCCACCGGCGCGCACCGCTTCGAGGAGCCGGACGCGGCGGCCCGCGCCGCGCTGGCGGCCGTCCCGGCGCTGGCGCTGTGGGGGACCGCGGACCGGACGCTGAACGCCCGGCACTTCCTGCCGCTGTTCCGGGAGGCCTTCCCGGACGGCCGGGTGGTCGAACTGCCGGGCGCCGGCCACTACAGCCCGGAGGACGCCCCGGACGCGGTCGCCGACCACCTCCTGCGCTTCCTCGCGGAGACGGACGGTGCGGTCGGGCGCTGAACCGCGCGGCGGTCAGGCGAGCTTGCCGCGCAGCACGCCCGGCCCGGAGCGGCCCCGCCGTGAGACCGGGGGGCGCGAGGGCCGGACGTCGGCGCGCGGTGCGGCGGGCTCCTCGGCGGCCGTCCTGGCGCTCGCCGCCCGGGCGGCCGCCAGCGCCACCCGCGCCAGCAGCGGATCCTCCCGGACCCCGGCCGCGCGCTTCGCCGTCTGGCACCCCGTGCACCAGATCGGCGAGGCGGGCCCGTCGGGGTACGCCATCGCCTCCGGCGGCAGGTAGTGGCTACCGCACTCGACGCACTCGAAGACCAGCCTCATCCGACGATCACCGTTCCGGATCCGTGGCACCGACGGCACGGTGACCAGTAGACGTGGATCCTGGGCACCATGCTCCCTTCCTCGTCCCGTTCGACCGTGGCTTCGGTCTTCTGGGTCCCCCCGGACCCGCCGCAACCGGAGCAGGACTGGACCTCGGGCATATGCACACTCCTTCGCGGCGGGGACCACGGTAGCGCGAAACCCGACCGGTCAGCACCGGACCTGACGAACAGTCGAAGAAGCGGGGCGCGTGTCGGCGCGCCGCACGCCGCGTGCGAACGTTCGATGGCGCCCCCTGGTGCGGTGCGCGCCCCTGTGCGCGCCCCGGGTCAGCAGGCCACCGTCCGGAAGCCGCAGTTGCCGCTGGTGGAGTCCGGAGTGTTGCCGGTGCGCGCGGCCACCCGGTAGCGGTTGCAGTAGGAGTCGTGGCACAGGTATGAGCCGCCCCGCAGCACCCGCCGGTCCCCGTCGCCGCTCCCGCCCGCGCCCCCGCCGCCCCCGTCGGTCCCGTCGGCCCCGGGCCCGCGCGGGTCGAAGCGCGGCGAGCGGGCGTAGTAACCGGGGTCGAAGCGGTCGGCGCACCACTCCCAGACGTTCCCGGCCACGTCCACCAGGCCGAAGCCGTTCGGCGGGTACGTGCCGACCGGCGCGGTCGCGAACCAGCCGTCCTCGCCGGTCGGCAGGTCGGGGAAACGGCCCTGCCAGATCCGGCAGCGGTGCGCGCCGTCCGGGCGCAGCTCGTCGCCCCAGGGGTAGCGGCGCCCGGCCAGCGGGCCCCGGGCGGCGTACTCCCACTCGGCCTCGGTGGGCAGCCGGCTCCCGGCCCAGCGGCAGTAGGCGAGCGCGTCGCGGTGGCTGACGTGCACCACGGGGTGGTCCTGGAGGTCCCCGGCGTCGCCGAGCGGGCCGTAGGGGTGGCGCCAGTCGGCGCCGCGCACCTCCACCCACCAGGGCGCGGCGGGGGAGCGGCCGAGCACATCGGCGGGGTCGGCGAGGACGAACAGGTGGAAGACGGCGGAGGAACCGGCCCGTTCGGCGTCGGTGCGGTGGCCGGTGGCCTCGACGAAGGCGGCGAACCGGGCGGTGGTGACCGGCTCGGTGTCGATGGTGAACGGCGCCAGCTCCACCTCGTGCACGGGCGTCTCGCCGTCCGCCGGACAGCCCTCCCCGAAGGCGTCCCCCATCGCGAACACCCCGCCGGGCAGCGCCGTCCGGGGGTGCCCGGGCCGCCGCGCCGCCGTCCCGGGCGGCGGCAGCGGGACGGGCCCGGCCCCGGCCGGGGCGGACGGCAGGCAGCAGGCGCGGGCGGCGCGGGGTTGACTCATGGGCCCAAGCTATAGCACTTTGCACCTAGGTGAGAATGCACCTAACAAGCATCCGAGGCGCCGGCGGGAGCCGGGGAAGAGGGCATCCGGTGAAGTTCGACCACGTCCTGCTGGGCCTGCTGGCCCTCCATCCGCGCAGCGGCTGGGACCTCAAGGAGTGGCTCGCGGGGGAGGGGCAGTTCGTCCGCTCCAACGCCCACCCCAGCCAGATCTACCGGCTGCTCAAGCGGATGGCCGAGCAGGGCTGGGTGGTCTACGAGACCGACCCGCGCGACGGGCGCCCGGACGCAAAGGTCTACCGGCTGACCGACGCCGGGCGGGCCGAGCTGATCCGCGAGGCCCGCTCCCCGTACCGGCCGACCAGCCGCTTCCAGGACCCGGACTTCATGGCCCGGTTCTACTGCTCCGCCCAGCTCGCGCCGGAGCAGCTGCTCCCGCTGGTCGACACCGAGCTCGCCTACCGCCGCCGCCAGGTGGCGGTCATGCGCCCCCGGGACCGCACACTGGCCCTCCCCGAGGGCACGCCGGAGGCCGACGCCCGGCGGCTGCGGATGATCCGCGAGCTCACCCACGCCTACGGCACCTCCGCCGTCGACGCCTGGCTCGACTGGCTGGAGCACGTCCGCCGGCTGCTCGCCGACGGAACCGTCCCCACCACCAACCCCGCCCCCGCCCCCGCCACCGCCACCGCCCCCGAGGAGACGCCCCGGTGAAAGCCGTCCTGGTCATGTTCGACAGCCTCAACCGGCGGTTCCTGCCGCCCTACGGCTGCGACTGGACCGTCGCCCCGAACTTCGCCCGCCTCGCCGCCCGCGCCGCGACCTTCGACAACTGCTACGGCGGCTCCATGCCCTGCATGCCGGCCCGCCGCGAGATGCACACCGGCCGCTACAACTTCCTGCACCGCTCCTGGGGCCCGCTGGAGCCCTTCGACGACTCCGTCCCGGACCTGCTGAGCAAGGCGGGCGTCTACACCCACCTGGTCACCGACCACCAGCACTACTGGGAGGACGGCGGCGCCACCTACCACAACCGCTACGACAGCTACGAGTTCTTCCGCGGCCAGGAGGGCGACAAGTGGAAGGGCCACGTCGCCGACCCGGACGTCCCCGCGACGCTCTCCTGGCGCGAGGGCCCGGCCTGGCGCCAGGACTGGGTCAACCGCCAGTACCTGGCCGACGTCGCCGACCACCCGCAGACCCGCACCTTCGACGCCGGCCTGGAGTTCATCGCCACCAACCGCGAGCAGGACCGCTGGTTCCTGCAGATCGAGTGCTTCGACCCGCACGAGCCGTTCTACTCCTACGCCGAGCACAAGAAGCACTACCCGCACGACTGGGACGGCCCGCACTTCGACTGGCCCGACTACAAGCGCGTCACCGAGAGCCCGGAGGCCGTCGAGCACGCCCGCAACGAGTACGCCGCGCTGCTCACCATGTGCGACGACTCGCTCGGCCGCGTCCTGGACGCCTTCGACGAGCACGGCCTGTGGGACGACACCCTGCTGATCGTCTGCACCGACCACGGCCTGCTGCTCGGCGAGCGCGGCTGGTGGGGCAAGAACGTCCAGCCCTGGTACGACGAGAACATCCACACCCCGCTGTTCGTCTGGGACCCGCGCAGCCGGGCCACCGGACGGCGCGCCTCCCTCGTCCAGACCGTCGACCTCGGGCCGACCCTGCTGGAGTACTTCGACGTCCCGCGCACCCCCGACATGCAGGGCCGCCCGCTGGCCGGCACGGTCGCCCACGACACCCCGGTCCGCCGGCACGGCCTGTTCGGCGTCTTCGGCGGTCACGTCAGCATCACCGACGGCCGCCACGTCTACATGCGCGCCTGCAAGGACCCGTCCAACCGGCCGCTGTACGAGCACACCCTGATGCCCACCCACATGCGGGGCCACTTCACCCCGCGGGAGCTGGCCGGCGCCACCCTGGCCGAGCCGCTGCCGTTCACCAAGGGCGTGCCCGTGCTGCGGATGCCGGCCGACTCCTGGGGCAACCCGTACGCCTTCGGCACCCTGCTCTTCGACCTGGAGACCGACCCGGGGCAGGAGAACCCGCTGGTCGACGACGCGCTGGAACTGCGGATGGCCACCCTGCTCACCGAGGCGCTGCGGGAGGGCGACGCGCCCGCCGACCAGTTCGAACGGCTCGGCCTGCCCGCCGAGGGGCCGGTCACCGCCGGGCACCTGCTGGCCCGCGCCCAGCGGCCGCAGGCGCTCGCCGCCGCCGAGCCGCTGCCGAACGCCGAGGACTTCGCCGAGGCCCCGCTCTCGGTGCACACCCCGCTGCGCGCCCTGCTGGCCCACGAGGGCGCGCGCGGGGCCGTCCTGGACCGGCTGCCGATGCTGGCCAACCCCGGTCTGCAGGCGATGCTCGGCGGGCTCTCCCCGTTCCGGCTCGCCGCCATGGGGCCGTCCGTGCGTCCCGCGGACCTGCACGCCCTCGCCGCCACCCTGGCCGCGCTGCCGGCCGAGGCGTAGCCGCGCACGGCGACGGCGCCCCTCCGCGGCCG
>NZ_JBHYUU010000278.1:0-7889 GCF_042749955.1 Kitasatospora sp. NPDC059462
TGTGGGGGGGGGGTTTGTTTTTTTTTAAACCCACCCCCGGCCCGCGGGGGTGGGGGGGGCCCGGGGGCCGGGCGGGCCCCCGGGGGGGGGGGGGCCCGGGGGGGGGCCGCGCCCCCCGGGGCCCCCCCCCACGGCTGGGAAATCAGGGACACAAGGGTCGTCAGGTCATAGGCTGATCAGAGTTTCCACCGCCGCCAGGGCGGGCAGCCACGCGAGCGACAGGCACACCGACCGAGACCGACAGGCCGACAGACGACACCACAGGCGCCGCCGCCGGGGGCCGCCGGGACGAGGAAACACCCCGTGATCAGATTCGACGGCGCGGGCAAGCGCCACCCCGACGGCACGGTCGCCGTCGAGGGCCTCGACCTCGACGTCCCCACCGGCCGGACCACCGTGCTGGTCGGCCCGTCCGGCTGCGGGAAGACCACCCTGCTGCGGATGGTCAACCGCATGGTCGAGCCGACCTCGGGCCGGGTCCTGCTGGACGGCACCGACGTGGCGGCGCTGGATCCGGCCAAGCTGCGGCGCGGCATCGGGTACGTGATCCAGCAGGCCGGGCTGTTCCCGCACCGCCGGGTGATCGACAACGTCGCGACCGTCCCCTACCTGCTCGGCTGGGACCGCAGGAAGGCCCGCGCCCGGGCGGCCGAGCTGCTCGACCTGGTGGGGCTCGCCCCCGAGACCGCCAAGCGGTACCCGTTCCAGCTCTCCGGCGGCCAGCAGCAGCGGGTCGGCGTCGCGCGGGCGCTGGCCGCCGATCCGCCGGTCCTGCTGATGGACGAGCCGTTCAGCGCCGTCGACCCGGTGGTGCGGGCCGGGCTCCAGGAGGAGCTGCTGCGCCTGCAGTCCGAGCTGCACAAGACGGTGCTGTTCGTGACGCACGACATCGAGGAGGCCGTCCGGCTCGGCGACCAGGTGGTGGTGCTGCGCGAGCGGGGCCGGATCGCCCAGCTGGCGGACCCGCACACGCTGCTCACGGCGCCCGCCGACGCGGACGTCGCCGCCTTCCTCGGCCGCGACCGGGGCCTGCGCGGGCTCGGGCTGCGGCCGGCCGCGGCGGTCGCGGTGCGGCCGATACCGGCCGGGAGCGGCGGAGCGCTCTTCGGCGGCTGGGAACTCGTGCTGGACGACGAGCGCCGCCCGATCGGGTGGATCGACCGGGACGCGGCGGGGGCCGCCCTGCAGCCCGCGCCCGGGTTCCGGCCCGGGACCGACACGCTGCGCGCGGCGCTGGACGCCGCCGTGCTCTCCCCCGCCGGGATCGCCACCGCCCTGGACGCCGACGGCCGGGTGACCGGTACGGCCGACCGCGAGGCCGTCCTGGCGGCGCTCGCCGCGCCCCCGGCCCCCTCGCCCGTCGTCGCCCGGGTCCCCCCGGCGGACCGGGCCGGCGCGGACACGGCCGGAACGGGCGGTCCGGACGCCCCCACGGCGGACGCCCCCGGCGCCGGTGAGCCCGAGAAGGACGGAGCCACCGGTGGACGATGAACCGATCGTCCGCTGGTACTGGATCGGCGACCACCTCGGCTACCTCGGCGACCTGCTCGCCGACCACGCCGCGATCGCGCTGTTCCCGGTCCTGATCGGCCTGCTGCTGGCGGTCCCGCTCGGCCTGGCCTGCACCCGCTACCCGCGCCTCTACCAGCCGCTCGCCGCCGTCTTCAACATCGTCTACGCCCTGCCCTCGCTGGCCGTCTTCGTGGTGCTCATCCCCTACACGGGGCTCGCCACCCAGGCCACCGTGATGATCCCGCTCACCTTCTACGCACTCGCCGTGCTGCTGCCCACCACCGTGGACGGGCTGCGCGCCGTGCCCGACCCGGTGCGCCAGGCCGCGACCGCGATGGGGTACGGGCCGTGGCACCGGCTGGCCGCGGTGGAACTGCCCGCCGCCGTCCCCTATCTGGTGGCCGGTCTGCGGGTGGCCGCCGTCTCCAGCATCTCGCTGGCCTCGGTGGGCGCGCTGGTCGGGCGCGGCGGCCTCGGCTACCTGTTCGTCGACGGCTTCCAGCGCACCTTCCCGACCCCGATCGTGGCCGGAATCGTACTGATCGCCGCGCTCGCCCTGGCCGTGGACCTGCTGCTGGTCGGCGCCCGCCGGCTGCTGGCGCCGTGGGCCGTGCGGGAGAGGGGGGCGGGCCGGTGAACTGGCTCACCTGGCTGGGGGACTTCTTCTCCGACCCGGACCGCCGCAGCGGCCCGAACTCGATCGTCAACCGGATCGCCGAGCACCTGCTGTTCTCCGGCGAGGCGCTGCTCTTCGCCGCGCTGCTGGCCGTCCCGCTCGGGCTGCTGATCGGCTACACCGGGCGCGGCGTCACCGCCGTGACCGCGCTGGCCGGCGCCGCCCGCGCGCTGCCGACGCTCGGGCTGGTGACGCTGGCGGTGCTGCTCGCCGGGGTCGGCGACACCGCCGTCCTGGTGCCCCTGGTCGCGCTGGCCGCGCCGCCGCTGCTGGTCGCCGCCGTCGAGGGGGTGCGCGGCACCGACCCGGACGTGCGGGACGCGGCGCGCGGCGTCGGGCTGACGCATCCGCAGGTGCTGCGGCAGGTCTGCGTGCCGTCCGCGCTGCCGACCCTGCTGGCCGGCTTCCGGACGGCGACCGTGCAGGTGATCGCGACGGCGACGGTGGCCGCGTACGTCGGGCTCGGCGGTCTGGGCCGGTACGTCGTCGACGGTCTGGCCACCCGGGACTACGCGATGACGGTCGGCGGCGCGCTGCTGGTCGTGCTGCTCGCCGTCGGGGCCCAGGCGTTCTTCGCCCTGCTCGCCCGCTACGCGCTGCCGCCCGGGCTGCGCGCCCAGCAGCTGGCCGCGGCCCGGCAGCCGACGTGACCGTTCCGGCCCGCTCCCCCCACTCCCGAGCCTCCTTCACCTCCTTCACCTTCTTCACCTCCTTCGACCGACCGTGACGTCCACCTCGAAAGGACACCCATCACCATGTCGACATCCGTATCCACGCCGCTGAGAACGGTGAAGGCCGGCCGCCGGGCCGCCGCGCTGGCCGCCCTCGCGGCGCTCGCCCTGACCGCGACCGCCTGCTCCTCCGGCGGCGACCCGCTCGGCGGCAAGGACTCGGCGGCCCCGGCGCCCGCCGGCAGCGCCACCGCGGGTGCCCCGGCCGGCGGGCCGGTCGTGGTCGGCTCGGCCAACTTCCCCGAGAACGTGCTGCTCGGCTCGATCTACTCGCAGGCGCTCAAGGCCAAGGGCGTGAAGGTCGAGGAGAAGTTCAACATCGGCAGCCGCGAGGTGCTCTACGGGCAGCTGCTGAGCGGCAGTCTGTCCGTGCTGCCCGAGTACAACGGCTCGCTGCTCGCCTACCTCGGCGGCAAGTCCGCGGATCCGGGCACGAGCGCCGTCAACGCCGAGCTGGCCAAGGCGCTGCCCGCCTCGCTCGCGGTCCTGGACTCCTCCCCCGCCGAGGACAAGGACACCTTGAGCGTCAGCCAGGAGACCGCCGACAAGTACGGGTTGAAGTCGATCGCCGACCTGGCCGGCAAGGCGGGCGAGTTGACCATCGGCGGCCCGCCGGAGTTCAAGTCGCGCCAGGAACAGCCGCTCAAGGACGTCTACGGCGTGACGTTCAAGGAGTGGAAGTCGACCGGCGAGACCACCGCCAACGCGGTCAAGGACGGCTCGGTGCAGGTCGGCAACGTCTTCTCCACGGACCCCAAGATCACGCAGCTGAAGCTCGTCCCGCTGACCGACCCGAAGAACCTGTTCGCCGCCCAGAACGTCACGCCGCTGGTCAACAAGGCCAAGGTGGACGCGACGGCGACCGGCGCGCTCAACGCGGTGTCGGCCAAGCTGGACACGGCGGGGCTGCTGGCGCTGATGAAGAAGGTCGCGGTCGACAAGGAGGACCCGTCGGCGGTGGCCAAGGACTGGCTGAAGAGCAACGGGCTCTCCTGACCACGCCGGATGCCGGGCCCGGGAGCCGATCCCGGGCCCGGCAGCACCTTCCCCAGAACGGCGCGAACATGACAGTGTGACGGCATGCGCACTCGCCTTCTCGCCGCCACCCTCACGGCCCTGGCCGCGGTGAGCCTCGCCGCGTGCTCCGGCTCCGGCTCGGGCTCCGCCACCACCGCGGCCGGCACCACCCCGGCCGGAACCGCCGTGACCGGCCCCACCGAGGCCGCCGCACCGGGCACCCCCGCACCATCGGGAACGCCGGCCGCGACGCCGGCCGCGACCGCCTCCGCCCCGGCACCGGGCGCCTCCGACGCGCCCGACGCCCCGGTCGCGGAGGGTGCGGCCCCCACCCACCCCGGCCGCACGGCCGGCGCACCGGCCACCGCGCCCACGACCGCGACCGTTCCCCCGGTGTCGCCCGCAGCGGGGGCCACCGGCACCCCACCGGAGGCCGGCTCCCCCGCCGATCCCCCGGCGGCGCCGAAGCCGGCACCCCCCGCCGACGCCGGGCTGCCGGCCGCACCCGCCGCGGACGTCACCGCGCGGCTGATCGCCGCACTGGAGGCGATCGACCCGGCGATCGTCGGCGGCAATCCCGAACAGGCCGTCGACCGGGCCCGCAACCAGTGCCAGGCGATGTACCGGTTCCCCAAGGACCGCGCCAAGTTGGCCGAGCTGGCCGACCTGCGCTTCACGGATCCCGCCCATCCCCTGGGTTTCGGACCGGAGAAGGCGGACAAGATCCTGGACGCGCTGCGCACCACCCTCTGCCCGCCGGCCTGAACCGCCGGCACCCCCCGAACGGCCCGGTGTCCTGAGCTCCGGGCCACCGTGGCCGCGCGCGACGACCACCGCGCGGCCACGGCCCACCCCCTGGATCAGACCAGGCTCCAGGCGGTGTCCTTGTCGTCGGACGTGATGAAGTCCACGGGTTCCTCCTTTCCGGGGGTCGACAGGCGCGAGAACGCACAGACACGGAGCGCACCGTCACGCGGCCGCGGCGCCGGCCATGACGGGCGCACGGGCGCGGTGGTGCGCCCTGCGGACGCCCGGTGCACGGGCGCGTGGGAGTGAAGAGCCGTCCACGGCGGCGCACGCCCGGGAGAACGGGCGCACGCAGGCACGGGAGGGCGAAGGATCGGCAGAACGGACGAACGGGAGCGGGCGCGGACGGGGCCGGTCCGGCCGCCGGCCGCCGATGGCGGCGGGCCGGGACCCGGGAGCCGGGGGCTCACCGGTGCGGGCGGCAGCCGCCCTCTCTGTCGGACTTCCAGTCGAGGTCTCGCATGCCCCGATGATGTCGGAGCGGCCGACCGGGCCACAAGCGGATTTGTCGGCGGTTGACCCTCACTCGGCCAACCTCGAACCGGCTGCGGTTCGCTGACGAACTGTAAGGACTCTTGACAGACGAGTGGTCTAGTCCAACCATAGGCATGTCGATCCGACCGGGATGCACTGTGGGGGTGTGACCACCGGCGGCTGAGGCACTGCCCTGCCATGCCCTGCTCTGCTCCGCCCCCAGGCCCCGTCACGGCGTCCGCGCGTCCGCGCACGCCGTCCGTCCGTGCCGCGCGCCTGCGGGTCCCGCACACCCCCGCGCCACCGTCCCGCCGCACGCCCCTCTCCCCTACGAGGGTTCCGCACGCCCCTGCACGCCCCCGCAAGGACCGCAGCGCAGTTCTGCGGGCGCAGTTCCGCACGCTTCACCAACGCCCTGCCCCACCACGTCTGTTGGAGAACCCATGCGTCTACACAGAACAGTTCGGGCCGCCCTGACGGCCTGCGCCACGCTCGTCGCCTCGGCCGGCCTGGTCGCCGGCGCGGTGTCGGCCGGCGCGGCCCCGGTGAACCAGGTCTCCGTCGAGGCCGCGGCCCCGGTCGCCGCCGCCCCGACCCCGATCCCCAGCCGGGTGTTCGCCCCCTACTTCGAGTCCTGGACCGGCGAGAGCCCCGCCGCGCTGTCCGCCCAGTCCGGGGCCAAGAACCTGACGATGGCGTTCCTGCAGACCGCCACCAAGGGCTCCTGCACGCCGTACTGGAACGGCGACACCTCGCTGCCGATCGCGCAGTCGTCCTTCGGCGCCGACTTCGCCACCATCCGGGCCAACGGCGGCAACGTGATCCCGTCGTTCGGCGGCTACACCGCCGACACCACCGGCACCGAACTGGCCGACAGCTGCACCGACGTCAACCAGATCGCCGCCGCGTACCAGAAGCTGATCACCACCTACGACATCACCCGGATCGACCTCGACATCGAGGCCGACTCGCTGGACAACGCCGCGGGTGTCGACCGCCGCAACAAGGCGATCAAGCTGACCCAGGACTGGGCCGCCGCCAACGGCCGCCAGGTCCAGTTCGCCTACACGCTGCCGACCACGACCAGCGGCCTCGCCTCCAACGGCCTCGCGCTGCTGCGCAACGCCGTCACCAACAACGCGCGGATCGACGTCGTCAGCCTCATGACGTTCGACTACTACGACAACGCCACGCACGACATGGCCGCCGACACCCAGACCGCGGCGACCGGCCTGTACAACCAGCTGGCCAAGCTGTACCCGACCAAGACCCCCACGCAGCTCTGGGGCTCGATCGGCATCATCGAGATGCCCGGCATCGACGACTTCGGCCCGGCCGAGACCTTCACGCTGGCCAACGCGACCACGGTCTACAACTGGGCGCTGTCCAGGGGCATCAGCACCCTGTCGTTCTGGGCGCTGCAGCGCGACACCGGCAAGTGCCCCGGTGTCGGCGGCCGCGACGACTGCTCCGGGATCCAGCAGAACACCTGGGACTTCAGCAAGATCTTCGCGCCCTTCACCAGCAACACCCCGTCCACCAATGACTTCGCGCTCAGCCTGAACCCCGCCACCGGCACCGTGACGGCCGGTTCCTCCACCACCGCCACCGTCCTCACCGCCGAGGTCGCCCCGCCCGGCGGCTCCACCGGCACCGCGCCGAGCATCAACCTGAGCGTCAGCGGCGCACCGGCCGGCGTCACCGCCACGGTCAACCCCGGTACCGTCCTGGCCGGTACGCCCGCGACGCTGACCGTGACCACCACGGCCTCCGTCGCCCCGGGCAGCTACCCGCTCACCGTCAGCGGCACCTCCACCAGCGGCACCCGCACCGCCACCTACACGCTGAAGGTGACGAGCACCCAGCCCGGCAACGACTTCTCGGTCGCCGTGAGCCCGGCCGCCGGTTCGGTCACGGCCGGCTCCTCCGCCAGCGCCACCGTCAACACCGGTGTCGTCGCCGGCTCCGCGCAGAGCGTCGCCCTGAGCGTCAGCGGCGCCCCGGCCGGCGTCACCGCCACGGTCAACCCCGGCAGCGTCACCGCCGGTTCGCCCGCGACGCTGAACATCGCCACCGCGGCCACCACCACCCCGGGCAGCTACCCGCTCACCATCACCGGCACCGCCGCCTCCGGCAGCCACACCGCCACCTACACCCTGACCGTCACCGGGGTCACCCCGCCCGGCGGTCTGGCCAACGGCGGCCTGGAGACCGGCAGCCTGGGCCCGTGGACCTGCCAGGCCGGCGGCTCCGTGGTGAGCACCCCGGTCCACTCCGGCTCGTACGCGCTCCAGGCGGCGGCGACCGGCTCGCAGACCGGTGAGTGCGCCCAGACCGTGACGCTGGCGCCCAACAAGGCGTACACGCTGACCGGCTGGGTCCAGGGCAGCTACTCCTACATCGGTGTGAGCGGCGGCGCCACCGGCTCCGCGTGGACCAGCGGCTCCGGCTGGACCAAGCTCTCCGTCCCGTTCACCACCGGCGCCTCCGGCACGGTGACGGTGTACCTGCACGGCTGGTACGGCCAGGGCAACGTCTTCGGCGACGACTTCTCGATCGCCTGACGGCCGAAAGCCCCCGTTCCACTCCCCCGCCGGGGTGCCGCGACCCTCGTGTCGTGGCACCCCGGCGGGGCCCTTTCCGGCGGCCGGCCGCACCCGGGCCGGGCGCGC
>NZ_JBHYUU010000279.1:0-7861 GCF_042749955.1 Kitasatospora sp. NPDC059462
CGCATCGACCGGCCGGGCACCGCTCCGCACCACTCACCGGTTCAGCGGATCACCGGCTCAGCGTGTCGATCTCGGCCAGCTCCTCGGCGCTCAGCGGGCCGCCCGCCAGCGCGTCGAGGTTCTGGTCCAGCTGCGCCACGCTGCTCGCCCCGATGATCACCGACACCACCCGCGGGTCCCGCAGCACCCAGCTCAGCGCCAGCTGCGCCAGGCTCTGCCCGCGCCGCTCCGCCACCTTGTTCAGCGCCCGCAGCTGCTCCAGCTTCGCCTCGGTGAGCGCCTCCTCGCGCAGGAACTTGCCGATCGACATCCGCGACCCGGCCGGCACCTCCCCCGAGAGGTAGCGGTCGGTCAGCAGGCCCTGCGCCAGCGGGGAGTAGGCGATCAGACTGGTCTGCGTCTCGGCGACCGCGTCCAGCACGCCCTCGTCCTCGACGTAGCGGTTGAGGACGGAGTACGCACACTGGTTCATCAGGACCGGCGTGCCCAGCTCGCGCAGGATCGCCACCGCCTCCCGGTGCTGCTCCGCCGGGTAGTTGGAGATGCCCGCGTACAGCGCCTTGCCCGCCCGGACCGCCGCGTCCAGGGCGCCCATGGTCTCGTCGAGCGGGGTGTTCGCGTCGTAGCGGTGCGAGTAGAAGACGTCCACGTAGTCGAGGCCCATCCGGCCCAGCGACTGGTCCAGGCTGGCCGTCAGGTACTTGCGGCTGCCGCCCTCGCCGTACGGACCGGGCCACATGTCGTAGCCGGCCTTGGAGGCGATGAACAGCTCGTCCCGGTACGGGCGGAAGTCCTGCGCGAAGAGGTGGCCGAAGTTGCGCTCCGCGCTGCCGTACGGCGGGCCGTAGTTGTTGGCGAGGTCGAAGTGGGTGACACCCCGGTCGAAGGCGCGGCGCAGCACCGCCCGCTGGACGTCGAGCGGCTGGGCGTCACCGAAGTTGTGCCACAGGCCCAGCGAGACGGCGGGGAGCAGCACGCCACTGCGCCCGGCCCGGCGGTAGGTCATCGAGGCATAGCGGTCATCCGCGGCGAGGTAGGTCATGGCGACCATCCTGCCAGCCCGCGGCCGTCCGGGGGTGATCCGTGCCACGGTCCGCCGAGGAGTGCCGCACGGCGCGGGCGGGGACGACGATCACACAGGGCCGTGGACCGCCGGGGGGCGGCCCACGGCCTCGCGGCCTCCCGGGGGACGCCGCGGCGAACGGCCGCGGTGAGCGCCGCAGCCTTCTGTACCTACTGGTATGTACATCCTCTGTACCCATGGGTACAGTGACCGGCATGGCAACCCAGGACCGCCTCATCGAGAGCACCCAGGAACTCCTCTGGGAACGCGGCTACGTCGGCACCAGCCCCAAGGCCATCCAGCAGCGCGCCGGCGTCGGCCAGGGCAGCATGTACCACCACTTCGACGGCAAGCCGGACCTCGCGGCCGCCGCCCTGCGCCGCAGCGCCGAGCAGATGCGCGCCGTCGCCGAGGCCGACCTCGCGGGCCCCGGCAGCGCCCACGACCGGGTGGCCGCCTACCTGCGGCGCGAGCGGGACGTGCTGCGCGGCTGCCGGATCGGCCGGATGGCGCAGGACCCCGAGGTGGTCGCCGACCCCCGGCTGCGCGCGCCCGTGGAGGAGACCTTCGACTGGCTGCGCGGCCGGATCGCCGAGGTGATCGCCGACGGCCAGACGGCCGGTGACCTGCGCGCGGGCGCCGATCCCGCCGACCTCGCCGCCGCCGTGGTCGCGGTCGTGCAGGGCGGCTACGTGCTCGCCCGGGCCGCGGACAGCGCCGAACCCTTCGAACGGGCCGTGCGCGGCGCGCTCGCCCTGCTCGCCGCCCACCGCCCGGACCGGGCCGCCGGCCCGACCCCCTGACGGAGCCCGCCGTGCACGCCATGCAGTACGAGATCACCCTCCCCGCCGACTACGACATGGGGATCGTCCACCGGAGGATCGCCGAACGGGGCCACCTGCTCGACGCCCACCCCGGCCTCGGCCTCAAGGCCTACCTCGTCCGCGAGCGCGGGCTCGACGGCTCGCCCGTCAACCAGTACGCGCCGTTCTACCTGTGGCGCACCGCCGAGGGCATGAACGCCTTCCTCTGGGGCCCCGGCTTCCGCGGTCTGGCCGCCGACTTCGGCCGCCCC
The DNA here is from genome assembly GCF_042749955.1 of Kitasatospora sp. NPDC059462. Taxonomy (NCBI): domain Bacteria; kingdom Bacillati; phylum Actinomycetota; class Actinomycetes; order Kitasatosporales; family Streptomycetaceae; genus Kitasatospora; species Kitasatospora sp. NPDC059462. Next base: position 2,139 of record NZ_JBHYUU010000279.1, read on the forward strand.
GCCGTGCGGCACTGGCTCGGCGCGGGACTGCGCCGCGGCCCGGCCGCCGAGGAACCCGCCGCCGGGGCGCCCGCCACCGCCACCCGGCAGACCGAGCGCCTCCCGGAGGGCGTCGACCCCGGCGAGGCCGTCGAGGCCGCCCTCGCCGCACTGCCGGACCACCCCGGGCTGCACACCGCCGCCGTCGCCGTCGACCCGGCCCGCTGGGAGCTGCTGCGCTTCGCCCTCTGGCGCGCCGCCGCCCCGGACGCCGTGCCCGGCACCCGCTACCGCGTGCACCACCTCTCCAGCCCCGAGCTCGACCGGCTGCCCGCCGGCCGCCACTGGTGAAAGGACCGTCCCGCCCGATGCGCCCCGCCCCGGCCCCCGACCCCGACCCCGCCCCCGACCCCGACCCCGCCTCCGGCGGCGCGGCCGCCGCCGGCCCCGCCGCCGACGACCTCGAACCCGCCCCGCTCGACCGGGCCGCCGGCTACGCCCTGCTCGCCGAACTCGCCGGGCCGAGGACCACGGCCGCGACCCTGGGCCCGCTCGACGAACTCGCCCCCGGCTTCCCCGACTGGATCGTCACCGCGCTCTTCGGCGGCACCTACCAGCGGCCCGGACTGGCCCTGCGCGACCGCCAGGTGGCCAACCTCGCCGCGCTCACCGCGCTCGGCGGTGTGGAGCCGCAGCTCGCCGACCACGTCCGCAACAGCCTGCGGATCGGCATGACCAGGGAGGAGATCACCGAGGTCCTGGTGCACCTCGCGCCCTACGTCGGCGTCCCCAGGGCCCTGGCCGGACTGCGGGTCGCCGCCGCGACCTTCGCCGAGGCCGAGTGAACACCGCCGCCGCGGCCGCCGTCCGCACCGTCCTCGGCGACCTCGACCCCGCGGAACTCGGGGTCTGCGACGCCCATGACCACCTCTTCCTGCGCAGCCCCGTGCTGCCCGGCGAGGAACTCGACGACCCCGCCGCCGCCGAGCGGGTGCTGCGCGCCTTCGCGGCGGCCGGCGGCCGGGCGTTCGTCCAGTGGACGCCCGCCGGGATGGGCCGGCGGGCCGGCGCGCTGCCGGGGCTGTCCCGGGCGAGCGGGGTCCACCTGGTCGCCGCCACCGGACTCCACCAGGCCGTCCACTACGACCCGGCCGACCTCGAACGGCGCTACGCCGGGCTCGCCGGGTTCTTCACCGCCGAGCTCACCACCGGTCTGCACGGTGCGCCCGAGGGCGTCCGTGCCGGTCTGATCAAGGTGGCCGGCGACTTCCACGGCCTGCGCGCCCACACCCGCCGGGTGATGGCGGCCGCCGCCGAGGCGCACCACGCCACCGGCGCGCCGATCGCCGTCCACCACGAACTCGGCACCGCCGCGACGGACGTCCTCGACCTGCTCTGCGACCACCACGGCGTGCCGCCCGGGCGGGTGATCCTCGGCCACCTCAACCGGCACCCGGATCTCCGGCTGCACCGCCGGCTCGCCGCCACCGGCGCCTTCCTGGCGCTGGACGGCCCCTCCCGCGCGCACCACGCGACCGACCACCACCTCTTCGACACGGTCGCGGCCGTCGTCGAGGCCGGTCACGCGGACCGCCTGCTGCTCGGCGGCGACACCACCACCCGCAGCGCCCGCCACGCCCCGGGCCCCACCCACCTGCTGACCGCCCTCGCCCCCCGCCTGGCGCATGAGTTCGGGCCCGGGCTCCCGCACCGCCTCCTCACCGCCAACCCCGCCCGGGCCTTCGCGGCACCGTGGCGGGCGGCGGGCCCCGGCGGGACGGCGGCCGGCAGCTGACGGCCGGGGGGCCGCCGGCTGCCGGCACCGGCCTCACATGTGGGTGCCGCCGTCGATCCGCAGCTCGGTCCCGGTGACGAACGCGCCGTCGTCCGAGGCGAGCATGGCGATCACGCCGGCCACGGTCTCCGGCCCGGCGAAGCCCTGCCCGATCGCGGGGGAGAGCTTGGCGAGGAGGCCGAGGTCCGCGTCGGCCGGCAGGCCCGGGTTGTGGGTCATGCCGCTGTCGATGCTGCCCGGCGCGACGCAGACCGCGCGCAGCCCCTGCCGGGCGTACTCGGCGGCGATCGCGTGGGTGAAGGACTGGATGCCGCCCTTGGTCGCGGCGTACGCGGCCATGTAGGGGTGGGCGAAGGTCGCCGAGGTGGAGCTGAAGTTCACCACCACGCCCCGGCCGCCCACGAGCAGCGCGGGCAGCGCCTCGCGGGTCATCAGGAAGGTGCCGGTCAGGTTGACCGCGAGCACCTTGTTCCAGAACTCCAGGCTGGTCTCGTGGGTGTGCGACGAACGCAGGATGCCGGCCGCGTTGACCAGCACGTCCAGGCCGCCGAGCGAGGCCACGGCCCCGGCGACGCCCGCCCGGACGGCGGCCTCGTCCGACACGTCCAGCACCGCCGTGGTGAGGCGGCCGTCGGTGCCGTCGGCGGTGGCGCGCTCCAGCGTGCCCTTCAGACCGTTCTCGTCGACGTCGACCGCGACGACCCGCCCGCCCTCGGCGAGGATCCGGTGCACGGTGGCCCGGCCGATGCCCGAGCCGCCGCCGGTGATCAGGACGTTCCGTCCGGTGAAGCGCTCCATGGTGGTTCTCCGTTCGTTCGTTTCGGTCGTTCGTTCGCGGCCCCCGAACCTCAATGGCACGTTACGCCCAAGTGGCACGTTGTGCCAAAAAGTCTCGACGTGCCGCTTCGCGTACGCTGACCCCGTGACCGGACGCCCCTCCCTGACCCAGCGCCGCCGCGAGAGCACCCGGCTGGAGATCGCCCGGGCCGCGGCCGGCCTGTTCGCCGCGCGCGGGGCCGAGGCCACCACCGCCGAGGAGATCGCCGACGCCGCCGGCATCTCGCTGCGCACCTTCTACCGCTACTTCTCGGAGAAGGAGGACGCCGTCGCCCCGCTGCTCGCGGCCGGCGGCGACCGCTGGGTGCGGCTGTTCACCGAGAGCGCGTCCGGCCTGCCGCTCCGCGAGGCGCTGGAGCGCTCGGCGGCCGAGTCGCTGAGCCCGGCCGACGCGCAGGCCGGCGAGGCCATGCGCTGGACCCGCGAACTGCTGCGCGACCCCCGCCTCGCCACGGTCTGGCAGCGGGTGCACGCCGCCTCCGAGGAGCGGCTGCGGGCCGCCATTGCCGACCGCTGCCCGCCGGGCACGGACGCCCTGGAGATCCGCCTCGCCGCGGCCGCCGCCACCGCCGCCATCCGGGTCGCCCTGGAGGAGTGGGCGGTGTCCGGCGCCCCGCCCACCGGCCCCGGCTCGCCCCGCGAACTCGGGGCCCGCTGCGTGCGTGAACTCACCGCGGGCCTCGGCCTCTGGAACCACGTCAACTGACGGCGCCCGTGCCACACCCCCCCCCGCACGGTGCTCTCCTCCTCCAGGTCGAGGGCATCACCGCTGGTCGGCGGGGGCGGTGCGGTCCGCGCGGGCGCTAGGCTGAGTGGTCGCGCCCGGACGAGCGCCTCGTTGCGGACGGGGGAACCGGGGCGGCCCTCCCGGGTGTCCTTCCCCCGGGGGCGGGGGAGTACGAGGCGTGGGAGCAAACACGACATGGGTCTGACGAGCCACAAGGTGCTGGCATTGACCGTCCTGATCGCCCTCGTGGCGATGGCCGGAACGGTCTGGCTGTGGCCGAGACTGTCGAAGCGCAGCTGGCAGGCGGTGCTCGGCCGGATCGGCGCCCTGCTCGCGACCCAGCTGACGGTGCTCGCCGCGCTCGGCCTGGTGGCCAACAACTACTTCGCGTTCTACAGCAGTTGGGACGACCTGCTGGGCACCGGCGACAACGGCCCGGTGGTCATCCAGAACAAGGTGGACGCCTCCGGCCGGCTGCGCGTGGAGACCATCGGCCACGCCGAGGTCCAGGGCGGCGGGGCGCTCGGCCGGGACCCCGCCAAGTCCGGCGAGATCCGCGAGGTCCGGATCGACGGCGCCACCACCCGGCTCTCCACCGAGGGGTACGTCTATCTGCCGCCGCAGTACTTCCAGCCGGAGTACGAGCAGAAGCAGTTCCCGGTGCTGATCGTCAGCACCGGCTTCCCGGGCATCGCCAAGAACCTGGTCACCCGGCTCAACTACCCGGGCGCGGCGCTCAAGCTGCTCCAGGAGGGCCGGATGCAGCCGACCGTGATGGTGCTGGTGCGCCCCTCGCCGGCGCTGCCGCAGGACACCGAGTGCGAGGACGTCCCCGGCGGCCCGCAGTCCGAGACCTACTTCGCCAAGGACGTGCCCTCGGCGCTCCAGGCGACCTACCGGGTGTCGTCCGACCCGCGGGCCTGGGCGTTCATGGGCAACTCGACGGGCGGCTACTGCGCCCTCAAGCTGGCGATGCGCCACCCGGACGTCTTCCCGACCGCCGTCTCGCTCTCCGGCTACTACCAGGCCGCCGAGGACCCGACCACCGGCGACCTCTTCAAGGGCAGCGCCCAGCGGCGCAACGAGGCCGACCTGATGTGGCGGCTGAAGAACCTCCCGCAGCCCGAGGTCGCGGTGCTGCTGGCCGGCACCAAGCAGGGCGACGGCGACTACCGGCGCGAGACCGAGGCGTTCGTGGCCGCCGCGCACAGCCCGATGAAGGTCTCCTACAGCATGCTGGAGACCGGCGGCCACAACTTCGAGACCTGGAGCCGGCTGCTGCCGTCCTCGCTGGAGTGGATCTCCCAGCACCTGGTCGTCCCGGCCGCCGGCCGGCCGGTCTGACCGGGCGGGCCCGACCGGGTGGGCCTGGTCGGGCGGGCCTGATCGGATGGGCCCGGCCTCGCGGCCGCGAGGTCAGGCCACCTGCTCCAGGGTGCCGGTGTGCAGCTCGCCGACCCGGCCGCCCTCGCCCTCGTACGTCCAGAACGCCCGGACCGTCATCCGCGCCAGGTCCATCACGTGGCTGACGGTGATGCCGCTCACCTCGGTCCAGCTCACGAAGTACACCTGCGGCCCGACCTCGGCGACGTGCAGGGTGACGTCCTCCCACTGGCCCGCCGACTCGCCGAGGCCCTCCCAGCGCAGCCGCTTGCCGTCGGCCGAGTAGGCGTTGCGGAAGGCCGCGCCGTTGTCGACCCGGAACAGGTAGGTGCGGCCGGCGAAGGCGGGCAGGGGCGCGGTCATGGTGGGGCGGGTCTCCTTGTCGGGCGTCGCGGACGGAGCTCCAACCTATCCGACCACCCCGCCCACCCGGCGCACTTTCCCCGCGGGACCCGCCACACCGGCCGGTTCCGCGGCCCCGGCCGGGCCGCCGCGAGGGCCCGCCGACCGCGGCCACCCCTCGCCGGGCGGCCGCCGTCGCCGCAGGTCAGACGGCCGGGCGCGGGCCGGTCGACTCGACGACCGGGATCTCGAAGGGCTGCTTGTTGTTCTCCTCGTCGCAGTCGTCGGGGCTGCGCACCGCCACCCAGCCACCGGTCAGGGTGCCGGGGGCCGGGACGGTGGCCGCCAGCCGGACCGGGACGAGCGCCGTCGCGCTGCGGTACGGCGCCAGGCCGGCCGGGAAGGTGCAGCGCACCCGGTGGCCCTCCTGGAAGGCGTAGCAGTTCTCCGGGACGTACGGGCCCTCGGCGGTGACGCCCGCGGGGAGGGTGACCACGACGGTGAACGGCGAGGCCGTGGTGTCCGGGCCGAGGTTGCCGACGAAGGCGTGCACGGTGGTCGTGCCGCCGGGCGTGGCGGCGTCCGGGTCCATCCGGATCACGAAGAGGTCGGAGTCCGACGACTGGACGGCCGAGGCCGGATCGGCGGCCGAGGCCGAGG
>NZ_JBHYUU010000280.1:0-7690 GCF_042749955.1 Kitasatospora sp. NPDC059462
AACCCCGTAAGTCCCGCCCGTCCGGTGCCCCCGCGAAAAATTCCGCCCCGGCGGCCCCCGTGCGGGCCCTGGCCGCCGCGTCCGACCTGGCCGGCGCCGTCGAGGCCGTGCTGCGGCAGGGCGCCGCGCCGCTCGGCGCCCACGCCGTGCTGGTCTGGCAGCAACTGCCCGCCGGAGCCCTCGCACTCGCCGCCCAGGCCGGGCTGCCGGCCGACGAGGCCGAGGCCTGGAGCCGGGTGCCGCCCGGCGTCCCGAGCCCCGCCCGGCGGGCCGTCGACACCGGGGAGGAGCACTGGCCCGGCGACCCGGCGGCGCCCGGCCCCCGCGTCGGCGGCCCAGACACGCCCCGGGCCGTCCTCCCGCTGCTCGACGACGGCCGCCGCCTCGGCGCGCTCGAAGTGCTCTGGCCCGGCCCCGCGCCCGCCCTCGGCCCCCCGCAGCACCGCCAGTTCCGGGCCCTCGCCGACCTCTGCGCCACCGTCCTCGGCCACCCCGAGCCCGCCGTCCCGCCGGACCGGCAGGCCGACCTGCTGGACGGCCTGCTCACCCCCGCTCTGCTGCTCGCCCCCGTCCTGCGCGACGGCCGGCCGGTCGACTTCACGATCCTGCGCACCAACCGGGCCTTCCTCGACCCGCTCGGCCGCCCCCGCAGCGGCCTGGACGGCACCTCCCTGCTGGAGGCCTACCCGGTGGCCTGCGCGACCGGCCTGCTCGCACCGCTGCTGCGGGCCCACGAGACCGGCGAGACCCGCACCGACGACCGCCTGCACCTGGTCTTCCAGGGCGGCGGCATCGTCCAGCCCACCACCCTGCGGATCGCCGTCGCCCCGCTCGACGGGCGGCTGCTGCTCACCTGGCAGCGGGACGACGACCCGAGCGGGGAGTCCGACCAGACCGTGCTGCTGCGCCAGGCCCAGCGCCTCGCCAGGGTCGCCGGCTTCGAGGAACAGCCCGGGACCGGCCGGATCCTGTGGAACGCGGGCCTGTCCGAGCTGTTCGGCCTGCCGCCCGACGCCCCGGCCGTGCCGCTGGCGCACCTCGGCCGGTACGTCCACCCCGACGACCTGCCCGCCGTCCGGCGGCTGCTGGACACCGTCCAGCACCGGCTGCGCACCGCCTCCGCGGTGTTCCGGCTGGTCCGCCCGGACGGCACCCAGCGCTACACCCGGGTGGTGGCCGAACCGGTGCTGGACGCCGACGGCGCGCTGAGCGCCGTGCGCGGCGCCTACCACGACGTGTCGGCGCAGCACTGGACGGAGGTCGCGCTCGGCGCCACCCGGGAGCGGCTGGCCGACAGCGAGCAGGAGTCGGCCGAGCGCGAACAGCTGGCCCTGCGGCTCCAGCAGGCGATCCTGCCCGCGGCGCCGCCGCCGCTCGGCGCCACCGGGCTGCGCGCCGCCGTCCGCTACCGGCCGGCGGCCAAGCGCGAGCGGGTCGGCGGCGACTGGTACGACGTGCTGGTGCTGCCCGACCGGCAGGTGCTGCTCGCCGTCGGGGACGTGGCCGGTCACGGGGTCGGCGCGGCCACCGGGATGGTCGCGCTGCGCCACGCGCTGCGCGGGCTGGCCGTCACCGGCGCGGGTCCGGGCCGGCTGCTGGAGTGGGCCAACACCGTGGCCCTGCGCGAGCCGGGGCAGCTGACCGCCACCGCCGTGTGCGCGCTGCTCGGCCCGGACGACGGCACGCTGCGCTGGGCCCGGGCCGGCCACCTCCCGCCGATCAGGCTCACCCCGGACGGCGCCGAGGTGCTGCCGCTGCCGCACGGGGTGCTGCTCGGTGCCATGCCGGACGCCGCCTACGAGGAGCACTCGGCGCGGCTGGAGCCGGGGGACGTCCTCCTGCTCTACACCGACGGCCTGGTCGAGCGCCGGGACTGCCCCGTCGAGGAGTCCGTCGACCACCTCATCCGCGCCGCCGGCCGCCCCGGCTCCGACCTGGAGCGCTACCTGGACCTGCTGCTGGAGCTGAGCCCGGCCGACACCGACGACGACACCTGCCTGGTCGCCGTCCGCGTCGAGCCGGAGGGGCCGGCCGGGCGTTAGAGCGGGACCCGCCCGGGTAGGCGCGACGCAGCGGAGGGGACCGGACACCGAGGGGCGAGGACCGAAGGGACACCGCCATGCTGCTGATCGGACTCCTGCTGGTCGCCGCGACAGCGGCCTTCACCGGCCTGTTGATCGCCGACAACCTGTCCGGCGGACCGGAGTACCAGGTGACCATTCTGGGGCACCAGCTGGTGACGCTCTCCAGCCTCGGCGTCTTCCTCGCCGGGCTGGCGCTCGCGCTGCTGTTCTGCCTCGGCCTGGCGCTGGCCGGCGCGGCCCGCAGGCGCCGGCGCGTCGACCGCACGACCCGGCGCGACCGCCGGACCGCCGCCGCGCCGCCGCGGGCCCCGCGCACCGGGGAACGCGTCGTCGACGCGCCGCCGGCCGAGGAGGCGCTCGCCGAGAAGCGTGCCGTCGAGAAGCCCGCCGTCGAGACGCGGGTCGCCGAGCGGCCCGCCGCGGACGCGCCCGCGGACGAGCCCGTCGTCGGCGAACCGGCCGCCGAGGACCGGGGGAGCCGCGCCGCCGGCAGCGGCGGCGGGCGGTTCCGCTTCCTCGGCCGCTGACCGCGCCCGCACCATCCCCGTCACCCCGGAAGGAGGACCGCGCGCATGCCCAGGGCCGCCCCGCCCGTCACCCGCCTCCACGGAGCGCTGACGCTCCTCCGGGTCCCGCTGTCGGCCCGTCCCGGCATCACCGCCGAGGCCCGGGCCCGCACCTCGGACTGGCTCGACGACATCACCGAACGCGTCGTCGTCGCGGACGTGCTGCTGCTGGTCTCCGAACTGGTGACCAACGCCGTCCGGCACACGGGCGAGCCGGGTTCCCTGCTGCTCCTGCGCGACGAGAACCTCTTGCGGATCGAGGTGACCGACAGCAGTCCCCGCCCGCCGCGCCCCCGCCGGCCCCGGCACCCGGAGGACGTCGGCGGCCTCGGGCTCTTCCTGCTCGGCCGCCTGGCCCGCCGCTGGGGCTGGTACCGCCACGGCCCGGGCAAGGCCGTCTGGTGCGAGGTGGTCCTCCCCCCGCCCCGGCCGCTCCCGGCCTGCTAGCCACGCGCGCCACGACGGCGCGGGACCGGGCCGGCCGGAACCACCCGGCCGGCCCGGCGTTCCCGCGAGGCCGGCTAGCCCTGCTTGACCGCCGAGATGTCGAACTCCAGGACGACCTTGTCGCCGACCAGCACGCCGCCGCCCTCCAGCGCCGCGTTCCAGGTGACCCCGAACTCCTTGCGGCTGATCGTCACCGACCCCTCCAGGCCCACCCGCAGGTTGCCGTACGGGTCGACGGCGTTGCCGGTGTACTCGAAGTCGATGGTCACCGGGCGGGTGACGTCCTTGATGGTGAGGTCGCCGGTCACCCGGTAGTCGGTCTCGGAGCGGGGCTCGACCGAGGTGCTGCGGAAGGTGATCTCGGGGTAGGTGGGGGCGTCGAGGAAGTCATTGGTGCGCAGGTGCTGGTCGCGCTGCTCGACACCGGTGTCGATGCTCTGGGCCTTGATCGTCAGCTGCCCGGCCGACTTGGCCGGGTCGGCACCGTCCAGGCGGGCGGTGCCCTCGAACTCGCCGAACGAGCCCCGGACCTTGGTCACCATGGCGTGGCGCGCCACGAAACCGATCCGGGTGTGGGTGGGGTCGAGCACGTAGTCGCCGGTGAGCTCGGGGAGTGAAGCGGACATGCTGTGCCTCCGTGGTGATGAGGATCCGTCAGGACGGCGGCGCGGCCGCCCGGGCCGCACACTCCAGCATCATCGCGTGCACGAAGGCCTGGGGCAGGTTGCCTCGCAGTTGTCGTCGGGCGATGTCGTACTCCTCGAAGACCGGGTCGCAGTCCCAGTGCGGGGCGCAGAGCCAGGCGACCTCGCCGTCCGGCCCGACCAGCGCGCCGCGCTCGCCGTCGGCGAGCAGCGCGTAGTCGCCCAGCACCCGGGGCGGGAAGCCGGTCACGGCGCGGTCCGGGCCGTTCACCCCAGCCGCGGCAGGACCCGCTCGCGGTAGAAGTCGAAGAACCCCTCCTGCTCGTCCCCGATCTGGCCCACGTACACCTCGTCGAAGCCCGCCCGCCGGTAGCCGTCCAGCCGCGCGGCGTGCTCGGCCGGATCGTCGCCGCAGGTCACGGCCTGTTCGACCATCTCCTCGGTGATCAGCTCGGTGGCCTGTTCGAAGTGCGCCGGGGTGGGCAGCACCTGGGCCAGCTCGCCGGGCAGCAGCTCGCTCGGCCACAGCCGGTGGACGGTCTTCACGGCCCGCTGCCGGTCGGCGGACCAGCAGACCTTCACCCCGCCGACCACCGGGCCGCGGCCCCCGGCGGCGCGGTAGCGGTCGATCAGCCCGGTGTCCGGGGTCATGGTGACCAGCCCGTCGGCGAAGCCCGCGGCCCGCTCGGCCGCCTTGGCCCCGAACGCCGAGACGAGGACCGGCAGCCGGCCCTCCCGCGGCGCCGTGTACAGCCGGGCGTTCTCGACCGTGTAGTACGTGCCCCGGTGCGAGACCTGCCCGCCGGTGAAGAGCTCGCGCATCACCGCGACGGCCTCCTCCAGCATCTCGGCCCGCTGCTCGTACGGCGGCCAGCGGTCGCCGAGCACGTGCTCGTTGAGCGCCTCGCCGGTGCCCACCCCGAGCCGCAGCCCGCCGGGCAGCTGCACGTCGGCGGTCGCCGCCGCCTGCGCGGTCACCGCCGGGTGGAGCCGCACGGTGGGGCAGGTGACCAGCGTGGTCACCGGCAGCGCGGTCACCTGCGACAGCGCCCCGATCACGCCCCAGACGAAGGGGCTGCTGCCCTGTTCGTCGTTCCACGGGTGGAAGTGGTCGGAGATCGCCAGCCGGGTGAACCCGGCCGCCTCCGCCCGCCGCGCCTGGTCGACGAGCTGGGCCGGGGTGAACTCCTCGCAGGACAGGAAGTATCCGAACGCGGTCATGGTGGCCTCGGTTCCTGGATCGATGCTTGCACCGACACGGCTAACCGCCCCCGCCGCACCGAAACCCCGCCCGGACCGCGGGCGCTACTCCGCCCCGGTGACCTCCGGGAACGAGTGGTGCTCGTGGGCGACCACCCAGCGGCCGTCCCGGCGGCGCAGCCCGAGGGTGAGCCGCAGCCGCTGCGCCGGGCGCTCGGCGAGGTCCTGCGGGGTCCCGCAGCGCAGCAGCGCGTGCGCGTAGGCGACGTCGGCGCCGGCCGTGACGTCCAGCGACTCGATCGCGAACGCGGCCCCGCGCGCCTGCCACTCGAAGAACGGCGGCCAGATCGCCCGGTAGGCGTCGATGCCCCGGATGCCCTCGTAGGGCGGCGGCACGTCGAACATGACGATGTCCGCCGCGTGGTCCGCGAGCACGCCCGCCAGGTCGCCCCGGTGGACGGCCTCGGCCCAGCGCGTGATCAGGGCCCGGATCTGTTCCTCGTCGCTCGTCATGCCCAGGATGCTGCGCCCCGCACGCCTCCGCCGCAACGCGTGGGCGCCCGTCGCCGCCGCCGGGCGGCCGGGCTCCGGGGTGGCGGTGCCGGGCCGGCGGGAACCGCCGCCCGGGCCTTGGTAAGATGTGAATCGACCTAGTGACTATTACAAGGGGGTGGCGGGTGGACGAGCCCACCGTCAACGAGCTGGTGCGGGAGTGGATCGGGGGCTGGATCGTGTCGCGGGGCGCGGCCGACCCGGTGGACGAGCCCTGGGGGTGGAGCATCGACGTCGGACAGCCCCACCAGGTGGCCCGGCACGTCCTGCCGGAACCCGCCGAGGCCGACGTCCGCACCCTGGTGGCGGCCACCACCGCGCCGGGCACCTGGCTGAAGCTCTTCGCCGACGACGACACCGTCCGCCCCTGGCTCGGCCCCGGCTGGCGCTATGACGTCCCCGGCTACCTGATGACCCTGCCGCTCGCCGCCGGCCGCCCGGCGGCGCCCGCCGGCTACACCCTCACCAGCTGGGAACGCGGCGGCGTGGTGCGGGCCCTGGTGCGCACCGTGGACGGCCACTTCGCCGCGCGCGGCCAGCTCGCCGTCACCGGGGCGGTCGCCGTCGCCGACCAGATCGAGACCGACCCCGCCCACCGCCGCCGCGGCCTGGGCTCGGTGGTGATGCGCGCCCTCCAGGACGCCGGGCACCGCGCCGGCGCCGACACCGGCCTCCTGGTCGCCACCCCCGAGGGGCGGGCGCTCTACGCCGCCCTCGGCTGGAGCGTCCGCGCGCCCATGGCCAGCCTCTGCTACGCGCCGCGGAGCGACGGGCCCGCCGACGCGTGAACGCCGCGCCGGTCCGGACGGGGAGTCCGGACCGGCGCGGCGTCGCGGCACCGGCTCAGCGCTGCTTCAGCACTGGGGCCGCTTGCCGTGGTTGGCGCCCTTGCGGCGGGCCCTCTTCTTGCGGCGGCGCTTCGAGGACATCGGGCCTCCTTGGTGGTTCGCCCCCGTCCAAGGTCTCACACCGGTGGCCCGCCGTCGCGTTCTCGCCCCGCGAACGGGGCACGGCCGCACCGGCGCCCGCCCGGGGCCGCCCGCCCGGGGCCGCCCGCCCGGGGCCGCCCGCCCGGGCCGCCTGGACCGCCTGCCTAGACCGCCTGCCAGAGCGACGGCGTGTTCGGCGGCTCCCAGCCGACCTGCGCCTGGTGGCCCTGGAGGCAGCGGTAGGAGGTGCTGCCGTAGGTCACCGTGTCACCGGCCTGGTAGACGGTGCCGGCCGCCCAGGTGCCGCCGGGGTTGCCCGGGCCCGGGCCGGGGCCCTGGGTGTTCGTCTTCAGCGTCAGCCCGTAGCCCTGGAGGATCGGGTTGACGGGCTGGAAGTAGGTGGTTCCGCCCTGCGAGCAGTTGCCGGTGCCGCCCGAGGTCACGCCCTGCGCCTGCGTCCCGGAGATGAACGAGCCGCCCGAGTCACCCGGCTCGGCGCACACATTGGTGCGGGTCACCCCGGAGACGGTGCCCTCCTGGTAGGTGACGCTGGTGCCGTGCTGCTGGATGGTCCCGCAGTGCCAGCCGGTGGTGGAGCCGGAGCGGCAGACCGAGGCGCCGACCTGCTGGAGCACCGAGCCGCTCACCGCGCCCGAGGCGCTGTTCACGTACGGGGTCGCCGTCCAGTTGCTGTTGGTGGCGACCCAGGACATGTCGTTGCCCGGGAAGACCGAGGCCTGGAAGCTGCCCTGGGCGACCCGGTTGGACCCCGTCGTGCTGGAGCCCGCCCGGCCGCAGTGGCCCGCGCTGACGAAGCCCTGGGTCGTCCCCCGGGTGATCGGGAAGCCGATCGAGCAGCGGCTGCTGTTGTCGATGTAGTAGGCGTCACCGCCGCGCAGGTCGTAGAGCGGACGCGGGGCCTCGGCCACCGCCTCCACCCGGACCGCCGCCCGGTCCACCCCGGCGGCGGCGACCAGCCGCTCGGCCGCGGCCCGGTCGGTGGCCTGCACCACCACGGTGTTGCTGCGCACGTCGACGAAGCGCACCGCCGCGCCGAGCGCGTCGGCCCGCCCGGCGGCGCCGCTGCCGGCGGCGCGGTCGAGGGCGGCCAGCGCCCCGTCCAGCGCGGCCAGCGTGCGCGCGACCAGCACCGGGCGGGCGCCCGCCGCGCGGATCGACGCGGCGTCGGCGGCCCGGGTGGTGGCGACGGCCAGCCCGGCCGCGTCGGCGCCCTCCACCCAGGAGCCGGCCCAACTGCCGCCCAGGCC
>NZ_JBHYUU010000281.1:0-7435 GCF_042749955.1 Kitasatospora sp. NPDC059462
GGGGGGCCCGGTCCTGCGTTTCGCCCCCCCGGGGGGTGGCCTTGGTCGTCAGCTGCCGGCGGGGGGGGGCGGGGCGCGCCGGGGCGGGGCTTTGGTGCCCGGGGGGGCCCCCCCCCCGCACGCCCGTGTCCGGCCGGCCTTCACCCCGCCGTCACCCGCCCGTCACGGAGGGCCGCTAAGAGGTCCGGGAGGCCGGGGCGCGGGACGGCGGTCAGGGCCGGTAGGTGCCCCAGCTGTCGTCCTCGCTCCTGGCCCGGTTGAAGTACGGCACCCGGTCGGTGACCGAGTTCGGCAGCCGGTCGCCGACCTTGCCGGCCACGGCGCCGGCGGCCTTCCCGGCGACCGCGCCGGCCTGCTGCCGGGCCTTCTCGGCGGCGCCCTGCACCGTGGGGTTCTGGGCGACCTGCCGGGTCACCCTGGCGATCTGCTCGTAGCGCCGGCGCCCCGCCCGCGTGCCCAGGACGTAGCCCGTCGCGAGTCCGACACCGAACGACAGCTTCCACATGGTCGGATTCCACCCTCTCCTGGCGGCCATTGCCGCATTGCCCTACCCCGTCTGCCGGGACGGTGAACCTTCGGTGCCCCCAGCATCCACGGACGGGGCGCCGGGCGCGCGGGGAACGCGCCGGGCGGGGTCGTCCGGCGGCGGCCGGGGAAAGCGATTGGCGGACCACCCCCCCGAGTGCGCTAATGTATGTCCCGCAGCGAGCGCCGAGGAGCCCGGGAGACCGGGGGCCGGAGCGGGAAGCTCGATCCCCCATAGCTCAATTGGCAGAGCAGCCGACTGTTAATCGGCAGGTTATTGGTTCGAGTCCAATTGGGGGAGCTCGGGTGGCGGGCCCTCGGGTCCGGCGTCCTTGCGTGGTACGGGAGTTGTGTACCGCGATCCCGCATAGCTCAATTGGCAGAGCAGCCGGCTGTTAACCGGCAGGTTTTTGGTTCGAGTCCAAATGCGGGAGCTGCGCCGGGTCCGCCCGGTGACTGCTCAGAGCGAAGGCCCCTCGGTAGACCGGGGGGCCTTCGTGTTGCCCGGGCCGCTCCGGGGTCGCCCGCCCGGCGTGAGCCGGGTCACGCCACGGCCTGCTGGAAGAGCTCGGCGACCCGCTCGTCGAAGGTGACGCTGTACGAGGTGCCCGGCGTCTCGCCGCCCTCCTGGTAGCCGCCGATCACGCCGATCACCCGGCCGTTCGTGGTGAGCCAGGGGCTGCCGCTGGTGCCGTCCGTGTAGCCGGCGCAGTCGAACCGCTCCTGGGTCGGGCTCTGCGAGACGGTCAGGCCCGAGCAGGTGATCGGCTCGTCGCGCTCGTTGGGGTAGCCGGTGACCGAGACCGCCAGGCCGAAGCCCTGGTCGGTGCCGAGCGGGTTGCCGCCGACCGCGTCCTCGACCTGCCGCCCGCCCGCCGGGCCCACGGTGACGAACGCCACGTCGTACTCGGGATCGGCGTCGGCGGACCAGCGGGGATCGACGGTGACCCTCTTCACCGGCCAACTCCCGTACGGTGAGTAGCCGTTGCGGTAGCCGGGAGTGAACACCAGGCCGTCCAGCAGGCCGACCCGGTGGTTCTCCACGCAGTGCGCGGCGGTCACCAGCAGATTGCGCCGCGGGCTCTGCACCACGCTCGCCGTGCACGCCCGGGGCCCCTGCGCGGTGTGCACCGACAGCGTGCCGACCCGGTCCCAGGCGGGGTTCTGCGGGGCCACCACCGCGGTCCGTCCGCCGCCCTGTCCCGCGCCGCACGCGATCGCGGCGGCCAGCAGCAGCGCCGCCGCCGCGGCCGTCCTGGCGGCGCGCGCGGTCCGGGCCGGGCGGGAGGGCATCCGGGGCTCCGTCTCGTCCTCGGGGCGGGAGCGGCCGTTCACGCGTTCCGCCGTTCGCGACCAAGATCTACCAGTCCGGCCCGCCCCGCGCCACCGCCGTCCGCCCGCCCCTGCGCGCGCACCCGTGTGCGCCCCCGGCGCGCACCACGGGTGATCGACCGGCTATGCTGCCCGGGACGGCCTTTCGGGGCCGTCTGCTGCTGCCGCGACCGGCCTGCCGTCGCGCACTGCGAACCGGGGCGGTAGCTCAGCCGGTTAGAGCAGGGGACTCATAATCCCTTGGTCGTGGGTTCGAGTCCCACCCGCCCCACCCTCCGTACCCGTGCGAGCGGCCCCCTGGCTGGGAAAACCCTAGGGGATCGGGCCTGCTGCCACGCCGCGACGCGCCAGGGTTTCACCCGGACGATGACGCCCCGGCCGACGGGGAGGGGCGGGGACGAGGAGCCGGGTGCTCCGTATTCTGGGCGGGTGCTTGAAGCTCCGCGTGTGCCGACTCCGCTGGTCGAGTGTGTCGACGAGGTGTTCGAGCGGGCCGGGGTGGAGCTGCAGCTGAAGCGGGACGATCTGGTGCACCCGCTGGTGCCGGGGAACAAGTGGCGCAAGCTGGGGCCCAATCTGGAGCTGGCGGTGCGTGAGGGGCACCGGCGGCTGGTGACCTTCGGCGGGGCGTACTCGACGCACCTGCGGGCGGTGGCGCTGGCGGCGGGGGCGCTGGGGCTGTCGAGCGTCGGGCTGGTGCGCGGCGAGGAGCTGGCCGGGGCGCCGCGGAACTGGTCGCTGCGGGCCGCCGAGGAGGCCGGGATGGAGCTGGTGTTCCTCTCCCGGGCCGCGTACCGCGAGGCGGCCGGGCGGGTGGCCGGCGGGGGCGTGGCCGGAGCCGGGGAGGCGGAGCTGCGACGGCGCTGGGGGCCGTGCCTGGTGCTGCCCGAGGGCGGCTCCAACGCGCTCGCCGCGCGCGGTGCGCAGGCGGTGGTGGCGGAGCTGGCGGGGCTCGGGGCGCGGGACGTGGTCTGCTGCCCGGTCGGCACCGGCGGCACGCTGGCCGGGATCGCGGCCGGGCTGCCGCCGGGGGCGCGGGCGCTGGGCGTGGCGGTGCTGCGCGGCGGCGAGGGCTACCTGGAGGGCGAGGTGACCCGGTTGCACCGGGAGGCCTACGGGCGGGAGTTCGACGGCTGGCGGATCGACCACGGGCACCACGGCGGCGGCTACGGGCGGGTGCCGGCCGCGCTGGAGGAGTTCGCGGCCGGCTTCGAGCGGCGGCACGGCATCGGGTTGGAGCGCCGCTACGTGGCGAAGACGCTGGCGGCCCTGTACGGCCTCACCGCGGCCGGCGCCTTCCCGCCCGGCACCCGGCTCACCGCCGTCGTCACCGGGTTGCCGGACCCGGTCCGAGCCGGGCCCGGCGGTCCTGCACCGTCGGCGGCTAGGTGAGGTTGCTGCAGGGGTCGGTGTCCGCGGTGCGGCTGTTCTCGGCTATGCCGGTGGGGACGTCGGTGGGCAGCGGCCCGGTGGGCTCCGCGGACGCGGCGAAGGGGACCGCGGGGGCTCCGGTGGCGGGGCCGGCGGTGGCGGTGGCGGTGGCGGTGGGGTGGTAGTCACGGCCGAGGGTGACGGTGATGCCCTCGGAGCCCGGCTCCTCGGTCATCCGGGAGCCCGGGAAGAGCGGGGCGAGCTGGTCGGCGACGGCCTTGAACGGCGGGTCGTAGGCGATCTCGGTGCGCAGCCGCCCGCCCGTGGTCTGGCCGAGCGCGACGTTCTGGAAGCCCTGGGCGCGGATCGCCGCCGAGCCGCGGCCGGCGAGTCCGTCGGTGCCGACGCCGTTGACCACGGTGACCGGGGTGGCGAGCTGTTCGGCGGTGAGCGGGGAGGCGGCGGGGGAGGGCTCGGAGGTGGCGGGGGCGGTGCTCGCGCTCGCTGCCCCGGGCAGCTCGCCGGTGGCCTGGCCGTCCAGGGTGCGGTCCTCGCGCAGCAGCTGCCACAGGGTGTCGACGTCGGGGTGGACGAGGTCGATCCGGCCCTTCTGCACGGTGGAGAACCGCCAGGGGGCGGTGACGAAGGTGATGTCGGAGAGCTTGATCTGCTGCAGCGACTGGGCGAAGTCGACCAGCTTCATCGCGGTGCCCAGGCCCTCGTCGACGGTGAGCGAGCGGGTCGCGGCGTCGGCGAGCGGGAGCAGGGTCGGCAGCGAGAAGCCCTGGGACTGGATCTTGCGGATCATGGAGGAGAGGAAGGCCTGCTGACGCTTCATCCGGCCGATGTCGGAGTTGTCGCCGAAGCCGTAGCGGGCGCGCAGGTAGTCGACGGCGGGCTGGCCGGATATCTTCTGCTGGCCCTTCTTGAGCTTGATGTTGTGCGAGTTGACGTCGTTGGGGACGCAGACGTCCACGCCGTTGATGGCCTCGGTCATCGCCGCGACGCCCTTGAAGTCGACCACGATGGTGTGGTCGATGCGCAGGCCGGTGAGGGCCTCGACGGTGTTCTGGGTGCAGGCCGGGTTGCCCTGGGCGGATTCGCCGACGGTGAAGGCCTCGTTGAACATCTGGTTGGTCCGCGGCTTGGTCCAGTCGCCGCTGGGCAGCCGGCAGGACGGGACGGTGACCAGGGTGTCGCGGGGGATGGAGACGCCGACGGCGTGCTTGTGGTCGGCGTAGATGTGCAAGAGGATCGCGGTGTCGGAGTGGCCGACGCCCTCGTCGCCGCCGCCGAGGTCGGCGTTGCCGTCGTTGCGGGTGTCCGAGCCGAGCAGCAGGACGTTGACCGGCACCGAGGCGCCCGGCGTGACCGGCACGGGCGCGGGCGGGCGTTCGGTGGCGACGCCGCCGGCGTCGAAGGTGGTGATGTTGGTGTCGAGCCGGTGGTAGAACCACGCCCCCGCCCCGGCCACGGACAGCACCAGGACGGCGGCGAGTCCTATGACGGTCCGTATGACACGCCGACGGCGCGAGCTGCTGCTCATCCTTCCCGTCCCCCCGTTTTCCGCTCTCCGGCCCCACCCGTACCGCCTGGTCGCGGGGCGGGTGCCGGTTGTCCGAACGTTAGACGTTTCGGGGGAGTGTTCGGTTACCTCCGATCGGCCGCCAATTCGGCGGCCGGTGCTGTGATGCTCCTCACGCCCCCGGTCCGGAGGCGCCGGCGAGCATCCGCCGGAGCAGGTCGCGCAGCTGGGTCCGCTCCTCCGGGCCGAGCGCCGCGAGCGGCTCGCGGGCGAAGTTCAGCGACTCGCGCAGTTCCTCGGAGGCGGTGCTGCCGGTGTCGGTGGTGGCGACCAGCTTGACCCGGCGGTCCTGGCGGTCGGGCTGGCGGGTGACGAAGCCGCGGGTCTCCAGCCGGTCGACGATGCCGGTGATGTTGGAGGGCTCGCAGCTGAGCGTCTGGGCGATCTGGCGCATGGGCATCGGGCCGCGCCGCAGCAGGGCGAGGACCTTGGCCTGCGCTCCGGTGAGCGAGCGGGCGGCGGCGGCCTCCTCGTACTCGCGGTGGAAGAGCGCGACCAGGTTGGCCATGAGATCGACGACCTCGCGGGTGATCTCGTCGGCCTGCGGCGCGGTGTCCCGGGGCGGCTGGGCGTTCATGGTCACCAGTCTACCTGAACATTTGACAACGTGAACTTTTCATGCCCATTGTTACTTCACCGACTCAACCTTTCACGTGGGAGATCACCATGGCCGAGCCGACCGCGCCGGAAGCACCCGCCACCGCCCGCGAGTGGCACCTCGCCGCCCGCCCCGAGGGCTGGCCGGTCCCGGCCGACTTCGCCCTCGTCGAGGCGCCGGTCCGCACCCCGGGCCCGGGCGAGGTCCTGGTCCGCAACACCCACCTGTCGGTCGACCCCTACATGCGCGGCCGGATGTCGGCGCGCAAGTCCTACGCGGAGCCGTACGAACTGGGCAAGCCCATGCTGGGCGGCGCGATCGGTCAGGTCGTCGCCTCGCGGGCCGAGGGCTTCGCCGTGGGCGACCACGTCCTCCACTTCCACGGGTGGCGCGAGTACGCGACCCTCGACGCCCGGGCGGCCGTCAAGGTGGACCCGGACGCCGCGCCGCTCTCGACCTACCTGGGCGTGCTGGGCATGCCGGGCCTGACCGCGTACGCGGGGCTGACCCGGATCGCCGGGATCAAGGCCGGCGACGTGGTGTTCGTGTCCGGCGCTGCGGGCGCCGTGGGCGGCATCGTCGGCCAGATCGCCAAGCTGAAGGGCGCGGCGCGGGTGATCGGTTCCGCCGGCTCGGACGAGAAGGTCGAGCTCCTCGTGAAGGAGTACGGGTTCGACGCCGCGTTCAACTACAAGAACGGCCCGGTCGCCGAGCAGCTCCTGGCCGCGGCTCCCGACGGCATCGACGTGTACTTCGACAACGTGGGCGGCGAGCACCTGGAAGCCGCCATCGAGGCGATCAACCTGCACGGCCGTATCGTCGTGTGCGGCATGATCTCGCAGTACAACGCCACCGAGCCCACCCCGGCGCCGCGCAACCTCGCGCAGATCATCGCCAAGCGCTTCCGCATCGAGGGCCTGCTCGTCAATGACCACCAGGACCTCCGGCCGCAGTTCGTCGAGGAGGTCTCGGCGTGGGTGCGCTCGGGCGAACTCAAGTACCGCGAGACGCGGACCCGGGGCATCGACAGCGCGCTGGACGCCTTCCTCGGCATGCTGCGCGGTGCCAACACCGGCAAGATGGTGGTCCGCCTCGACGGCTGACGCCCGGTCACGCCCGACCGCCCCGCACCGGCCCCGGCCGGCGCGGGGCGGTTTGCGTACCCGGCGGAGGGGCGCCGGCCGCACTACCGCATTCCGGCCCAATCCGAAAGTGCGTCATCCCTGCTGCGGGGCGGCGCGGTACGGTGGTCACGCCCGGCGATGGGGCCGTTCGGGGGAGAGATCCGACCGAGGGGTGGACCTCGTTGCGGATTCGACTAGCATTGAGCGAAAGCCTGTCCGTTTTGCTCAATTTAGTGGCTTAATGTCGGCTAACGTGGGTAACTGCGGATCAACTACGGGCACGAACACGAGGCAGCTGGGGAAGGCGACCCTCGTCCACAGCCTGGAGGTCCCGGTGACGACACGTGGAGTCCTGTACATCCACTCCGCGCCCCGCGCGCTGTGCCCGCACGTCGAGTGGGCCGTCGCGGGGGTGCTCGGCGTGCGGGTGAGCCTGGACTGGATCCGCCAGCCGGCCGCGCCCGGGCACTGGCGTGCCGAGCTCTCCTGGCAGGGCGAGCCCGGTACGGCCTCGAAGCTCGCCTCCGCGCTGCGCGGCTGGCAGCTGATGCGCTACGAGGTCACCAGCGAGCCCTGCGCCGCCGCCGAGGGCGAGCGGTACAGCAGCACGCCCGCGCTCGGCATCTTCCACGCCGTCACCGGCATCCACGGGGACATCCTGATCCCCGAGGACCGGCTGCGGGCCGTCCTGCGCCGCGCGCGCAGCGAGGGGGCGGACCTGGAGGCGGAGATCGCCATGATGCTCGGCAAGCCCTGGGACGACGAGCTGGAGCCCTTCCGGTACGCCGGGGAGGGCGCTCCGGTGCGCTGGCTGCACCAGGTGGTCTGACCGCACGGGGAGACGGGAGAGGGGTGGGGGGCGCGCGGGGAGCCGCGGCCCCCACGCCCCCTGTGGGGGGT
>NZ_JBHYUU010000282.1:0-7435 GCF_042749955.1 Kitasatospora sp. NPDC059462
CCCCTGGCCCTGCCGCCCGACGGGCCCGGCGCCGGGGCGCCGTCCGCCGGTGCGGCGGCGTTCGCCCGCGCGGCGGTGCTCGCACGGCCGCCGACGGCGCGGCCTGCGGTGGCGGGGCGGGGCTGGGCGGTGATGGTGTGCTGGTCCTTGTCCGGGTGCGGCGGCGGGCCGGTGGCGATGGTCGCGGCCATCCTCTCACGCCTCCTCGGGGCGCGCGGCCGGCACCCGTCCCGCCGCGCGCGGCCGCCGGACCAGCCCGGCCGCGATCACCAGCGCCAGCAGGGCGATCGCGGCGCTGAAGACCACCCCGCCGGTGCGCAGGTCGGTCGCCCGGACCAGCACGCCGACGCCGATCACCGGCAGCGAGAGCATGGTGAACAGGATCGCGAAGAAGGCGGAGACCGTCTCGCCGCGCTGCTGCGGCGCCACCCCGCCGTTGATGGTGCCCAGCCCGGTGCCGATGGCGGTGCCGGTGGCGAGGCCGTTGACGCAGGCGCCGAGCAGCAGCGGTGCCAGCGTCCCGCCGATCAGCGCCCCGGCGACGAGCCCGGCGGCCAGCACCAGCCCGGCGCAGGCCAGCGGGAGTGCGCGGGCCGGCGGCAGCACGCGCACCAGGAGCTGCCCGACGGCGATGGAGAGGAACGCCAGGGCGACCACGAGTCCGGTCAGCGCGTGGTGGTGCAGATCGAGCACGGTGGCCAGGAACAGCCCGCTGACCGCCGTCAGCACACCGGTGACGGCGAATCCGGCGCCCCCGGCGAGCGCGGCGCGCAGGAAGGCGGGCCGGATCGCGGGCGGGACGTGCAGCGGCTGGAGGCGCAGCCGGAACCGGGAGGCGGCCCGCACCTCGGCGGGCACCGTCTCGGGGACGGCGAGCAGGCCGAGCGCGGCGGCGCCGGTGAGGACGAGGGTCACCGTCCAGGGCAGCCGCAGCGGCGAGCCGGCCCACTCGGCGAGGATCCCGGCGAACAGGGTGCCGCCCGCGAGGCCGCCCATGTTGGCGGCGAGCGCCAGGGTCTGGGCGCGCAGCCGGCGCTCCGGCGGGGCGAGGTCGAGCAGGGCGGCGGTGGCGGCGCCGGTGACCAGGGCGGCGCCGAAGCCGGACAGCACCCGGGCGGCGAGCAGCCAGGGCAGCGAGTCGGCGGCCTCGAAGAGCCCGGCGGCGGCCGCGGCGAGCAGCAGGGCGGTCAGCAGCACGGGCCGGCGGCCGATCTGGTCGGAGAGCCGGCCGAGGGCGAGCAGTCCGGCGACGACGCCGAGCGCGTAGAGGGCGAAGATCACCGTGACGGTGAACGTCGAGAAGCCGAAGGCGTGCTGGTAGAGCGGGTAGAGCGGGGTCGGGACGGTGGTGCCGGCCATGGTGACCCAGAAGGCGAGGGCGACGGCGGCCGGGGCGAGGGGGCCGCCGGGGCGTCGGGGCGGGGCGGAGGGCATGGGTGCTCCTCGGACGGAGGGGGTGTCGGGCGGAAGGTGGACGCAACGTTGCGTCTCGATTCGATGCGGCGACCGTAACACTGGACGCAACGTTGCGTCCAGCTTCATGGACGGCACCCGCTCGCCCCGCCCGCCCGGTCGCCGGCCCCGGCCCGCCGTCGCCCGCCCGCTGCGCCCGCCCGCCGCTCCGTCCGGGCGGCCGGGAGCAGTTGACGACCCCGCAGAGGCCGTCCGACCTCGCACGACCCCTCGGCGGCCCCGAACAATTGTGTTAGGTTAGCCTTGCCTAATGTCGCTGGTCGGAGGGGAATTTCCTGTGCAGCAGTCCGAACTCGCCGGCGCCGTCGCGATCGTCACCGGCGCCGGACAGGGCATCGGCGCGGCCGTCACGCGCGCCCTCGTCGCCGCCGGCGCCGTCGTCGCCGCGGCCGACCGCAACCCCGGTCCGCTCGCGGCGCTCGCGGAGGAGCTGGCAGCCGGCCCGGCCGCGGGCGGTCCCGTCCACCCCTACCCGCTGGACGTCACCGACGCGGCCGCCGTCGAGTCCACCGTCGCCCTGGTCGAGGATCAACTCGGCCCGGTCGGCATCCTGGTGAACGTCGCCGGAATCCTGCGCACCGCACCGGTGGTCGACCTGAGCGACCAGGACTGGGCCGACACCTTCGCCGTCAACACCACCGGGGTCTTCCACACCTCCCGCGCGGTCGGACGGCGGATGGCCGGACGCGGCCACGGCGCCATCGTCACCGTCGGCTCCAACGCCGCCGGCGTGCCGCGCACCGGGATGGCCGCCTACGCGGCCTCCAAGGCGGCGGCCACCATGTTCACCCGCTGTCTCGGCCTGGAACTCGGCCGCTCCGGGGTGCGGTGCAACATCGTCTCGCCCGGCTCCACCGACACTGCGATGCAGCGCGCGCTCTGGCAGGACGACGCCGGGGCCGCCGAACGGCGCGTCATCGACGGCGACCTCGCCGGTTACCGGGTCGGCATCCCGCTCGGCCGGATCGCCCAACCCGCGGACATCGCCGAGGCGGTGGCCTTCCTGGTCTCCGACCGGGCCCGCCACATCACCATGCACGACCTCTACGTGGACGGCGGCGCCACCCTGCGCGCCTGACACCCCGGCAGTCCGGGCACCCCGGACCACCGCGCGGGCCGCACGGCCGGGACGAGCAGCGCCCGGACCCGCCGCCCCACCCGGACCAGCCGGGACCGCAGCCCCACCCGGGACCGCACCCCCACCGGGGAGCGCGCCCCGGACCACACCACCCGCCGGCCGCCGCGACGAGCGAAGCCCGGCGACCACTCGCAGACTGGGAGAATCCAGGTGACCACGGTGCACCACGCCCCCGCCGGGACGGACCACACCGTCATCGGCGCGGCCAGCGGGCTGCTGGGCCAGTATCGGGCCGCGCCCGACGAGGCGTTCTTCGCCTCCCCGACCCGCACGCTGCTCGCCGAGGGCGTGCACGCCCGGGTCCCCCAGGACGGGCGCCCGCTGGCCGAGCGGGTCGCCGGCACCCTCGACCGGGCCCGCCGCGACGGCGTCGAACACCCGCTGGTGGTGGGCGCGGTGGCGTTCGACCACGACAGCCGCGCCGAACTCGCCGTCCCCGCCCGGCTGCGCAGCTGCGGCGCGCTGCGCGACGACCCGCTGATCGCGCTGCCCGCCCCGGCCGCCGACCGGATCGACTGGACCGTGCGCCCGGTGCCCGCCCCCGAGGCGTACGGCGCCGGCGTCGCCGAGGCCGTGCACCGGCTCCAGGGCGGCGAGTTGAGCAAGGTGGTGCTCGCCCGCACCCTGGAACTGCACGCCGACCGCCCGCTCGACCTGCCCGCGATCCTCCAGCGCCTCGCCCGCCGCGACCCCGGCGGCTACACCTTCGGCGTCCCGGCCGGCGGCGGCCGCACCCTGATCGGCGCCAGCCCCGAACTGCTGCTCTCGCGCCGGGGCACCGCCGTCACCGCCAACCCGCTGGCCGGCTCGGTGCCGCGCAGCGCCGACCTCGGCGAGGACGTCCGGCGCGCCGCCGCGCTCCTGGAGTCCCCCAAGGACCTGCACGAGCACGCCTTCGTGGTGGACGCCATCCGCGCCGCGCTCGCCCCCTACTGCCGCACCCTGGACGTGCCGGAGCGGCCCACCCTGGTGCGCACCGCCGCGATGTGGCACCTGGCCACCACCATCACCGCCGAACTGGCCGACCCGGCGGTCTCCGCCCTGGAGCTGGCCGTCGCGCTGCACCCCACCCCGGCGGTCTGCGGCAGCCCGACGCCGCTCGCCCGCGAGGCGATACGCGAGATCGAGCCCTTCGACCGGGGCCTGTACGCCGGCATGGTCGGCTGGGGCGACGCGGACGGCGACGGCGAGTGGGTGGTCACCCTGCGCTGCGCCGAGGCCGACGAGCGGAGCCTGCGGGTGTTCGCCGGCGCCGGCGTGGTGGCCGAGTCCCGGCCGGAGGCCGAACTCGCCGAGACCAGCGCCAAGTTCCGTACCTTCCTGGACGCCGCGGGAGTGCCGCGGTGAACGACCTGAACACCCCGGGGGCCCACGTGACCGCACCGCTCGACCTCGACCCGATGGAGCAGGTGCTCGCCGGATTCACGCCGTACCCGGCGGAGTTCGCCGAGCGCTACCGGGCCGCCGGCCACTGGCGCGGCGAGACCTTCGGCTCGATGCTGCGCGAGCGCGCCGCCGCCCACCCGGAGCGGATCGCGATCACCGACCCGTCCGGCGGCGACGGCGAGGACCCCACCCGGCACTGGACGTACGCCGAACTCGACCACCGGGCCGACCGGATGGCCGCCGGGCTGCGCGCCCTCGGCATCGGCCGCGGCGACCGCGTGGTGGTCCAGCTGCCCAACACCGCCGAGTTCTTCGAGGTGGTCTTCGGGCTGTTCCGGATCGGCGCGCTGCCGGTCTTCGCGCTGCCCGCGCACCGCTACACCGAGATCTCCTACTTCTGCTCCTTCACCGGCGCCGTCGGCTACGTCGTCCCGGCCGTCGAGGGCGGCTTCGACCACCGCGAACTCGCCGGCCGGGTGAAGGCGGAGACGCCGTCGCTGCGGCACGTCCTGGTGGCGGGCGGCGACCCGGGCGAGCACACCCCGCTGGCCGCCGTCCCGGTGGACCCGGCCGGCGCCGAGTGGCCCGAGCCGCAGCCGGGGGACGTCGCGTTCCTCCAGCTGTCCGGCGGCAGCACCGGGGTGCCCAAGCTGATCCCGCGCACCCACGACGACTACATCCACTCGCTGCGCGGCTCGGTCGAGATCTGCGGCCAGGACGAGCGCAGCGTCTACCTCGTGGTGCTGCCCGCCGCGCACAACTTCCCGCTCAGCTCGCCGGGTTCGCTCGGCACCCTGTACGCGGGCGGCCGGGTGGTGCTCTGCCCGCAGCCCAGCCCGGAGACGGCGTTCCCGCTGATCGAGCGCGAGGGCGTGACCATCACCGGCCTGGTGCCGCCGCTGGCGCTGCTCTGGCTGGAGGCCGCCGAGCGGCGCCGGGAGGCCGGCGGGCCCACCGGGCTGGAGAGCCTGGAGGTGCTGCTGGTCGGCGGCGCCAAGTTCAGCGAGGAGGCCGCCCGGCGGGTGCGCCCGGTGCTGGGCTGCACCCTCCAGCAAGTGTTCGGGATGGCCGAGGGCCTGGTCAACTACACCCGGCTGGACGACCCGGAGGAGGTCGTCGTGACCACCCAGGGCCGGCCGATCTCCCCGGACGACGAGGTGCGGGTGGTCGACGACCAGGACGACGACCTGCCCGACGGCGCCACCGGCCACCTGCTCACCCGCGGCCCGTACACCATCCGCGGCTACTGGAACGCGCCCGGCCACAACGCCGCCTCCTTCACCGCGGACGGCTTCTACCGCACCGGCGACCTGGTCCGCCGCACCGCGACCGGCCACCTGGTGGTCGAGGGCCGGGCCAAGGACCAGATCAACCGGGGCGGCGAGAAGGTCGCCGCCGAGGAGATCGAGAACCATCTGCTGGCCCACCCGGCCGTGCACGACGCGGCCGTGGTCTCGATGCCCGACCCGTACCTCGGCGAGCGCACCTGCGCCTACGTGGTGCTGCGCGAGGAGCGCCGCGCGCGGCCGCCGAAGTCCGTCGAGCTCAAGCGCTTCGTGCGCGGGCGCGGGCTGGCCGACTTCAAGGTGCCGGACCGGGTCGAGTTCCTCGACGCCTTCCCGGCCACCGGCATCGGCAAGGTGAGCAAGAAGGACCTCCGCGCGGCCATCGCCGCCACCCTCGACGCCCCCTGACCCTCCCCGCCCCTCCTGCCCCACCCCGACACACCCCGACACACCCAGACACAGCTAAGGAAGCACCGCCGTGGGCCTGCCCCGCATCCCCTCCTACCTGATGCCCGCCGCCGCCGACCTGCCGGCCAACCGGGTCGACTGGACGGTCGACCCGTCCCGGGCCGTGCTGCTGGTGCACGACCTGCAGAACCACTTCCTGAACGCCTTCGACACGACGGCCCCGCCGGTCACCGAGCTGTTCGCCAACATCAACCGGCTGCGCGCCTGGGCCGCCGAGCACGGCGTGCCCGTCGTCTACTCGGCGCAGCCCGGCGGCCAGACCCCCGAACAGCGGGGCCTGCAGCAGGACTTCTGGGGCCCGGGCATCCCGGACGACCCGCGGGCGGCGGCCGTCGCCGACGCCGTCGCCCCGGCCGAGGGCGACCGGCTGCTCACCAAGTGGAAGTACAGCGCCTTCGTCCGCACCGACCTGGAGGAGCTGCTGCGCGAGCAGGGCCGCGACGAGCTGGTGATCACCGGCGTGTACGCCCACATCGGCGTGCAGGCCACCGCCTGCGACGCCTGGATGCGCGACGTGCGGGCCTTCGTGGTGGCCGACGCGGTCGCCGACTTCGGCGCGGACGAGCACCGCGCCGCGCTCACCTGGGTGGCCGGGCGCTGCGGCGTGGTCACCGCCACCGATGCCGTACTGGAAGGGAAGTGACGGGCATGGCCTTCACCGTGGAGCGGATCCGGGCCGAGGTCGCCGACCTGCTCGGCGAGGACCCGGCGGACATCCCGCTGGACGAGAACCTGGCGGACTGGGGCCTGGACTCGGTGCGGCTGATGGCGCTGGCCGAGCGCTGGCGGGCCGAGGGCGCCGAGGTGGCCTTCCTGCAGCTGGCCGAGCGCCCGGCCGTCGAGGCCTGGGCCGAGCTGCTCGGCGCGTCCTGATGGAGCCCGGCACGGGGGCGGGCAGGCCCGT
This sequence comes from Kitasatospora sp. NPDC059462, assembly GCF_042749955.1. NCBI lineage: Bacteria > Bacillati > Actinomycetota > Actinomycetes > Kitasatosporales > Streptomycetaceae > Kitasatospora > Kitasatospora sp. NPDC059462. The sequence goes on from NZ_JBHYUU010000282.1 coordinate 6,656, forward strand.
CGGCGCCCGCCGGTGGCCCGCCACCACGGCGATCGGTCCCTTCGAGGCGCAGGCGGCCCGCACGCCGCACGCCCCGGCGCTGCTGCCGGCCGGCGCAGCGGCGGTGAGCTACGGCGAGCTGAACGCCGCCGCGAACCGGACGGCGCGCTGCCTGGCGGACCGCGGCGCCCGCCCCGGTACGGTCGTCGGCCTGGCGCTCACCCGCCCGGCCGACCTCGTACCGGCGCTGCTGGCGGTGGCCAAGTCGGGGGCGGCGTACCTGCCGCTGGACCCGGACGACGCGCCGGGGCGGCTGGCCTGGCTGCTGGCGGACGCGGCGCCGGTCTGCGTGCTGGGGGAGGGGGTGCCGGCCGCGGAACGCCCGGCCGCCGAGGAGCTGGCCGGCCGGGCGGTCACCGACCCGCCGCGGGCGCTCACCCCGCAGCACCCGCTCTGCCGGGCGTACGGCCCGGGCGGGCGGCCGGCGGGGGTGTGGACGACGCACGCCGAGGTGGACCGCCGGGTGCGCGAGCTGCAGGCCGCGTACGGGCTGGGCGCGGGTGACCGGGTGCTGCAACTGGGGCTTCCGCTGTGGGAGTTCCTGTGGCCGCTGCGGACCGGGGCGGCGCTGGTGCTGGCCGACCCGGACCGGCCGGGCGAGGTGGGGGAGCTGGTCCGCGAGGCCGGGGTGACGGCCCTGCGCGCCGCGCCCTCGGTGCTCGGCGAGCTGGTGCCCGAGCCGGGCCCGGTGCACCTCGCCCCACAGCGCGGCTGACGGCCGACCGGGCTCCGGGCGGCGGG
>NZ_JBHYUU010000283.1:0-7310 GCF_042749955.1 Kitasatospora sp. NPDC059462
GCCCCGGTGGCCCCGGTGGCACGGCGGGCGCGGCGCGCCGGCCGGCCCGGGCGCGGCGGTCGGCGGGTGCGGCGTGGTGCGCGGGCCGGTGGGCGGGGTGGTGGGTGCGGTGACGGCCGGACGGTCCCGGGCGGCCGAGCGGCTGCGGGTGGCCGGACCGCCGGTGGCGGCGGCCGCGGTGGCGCTCGCGCTGCTCTCCGGGTGGACGGCGGTCGGCGGAGCCGGGACGGCGCGGCCGGTCGAGGTGGGGCCGGGCTGGCTGCTGCTGCCGACGGCGGGCGGGGTGCCGGCCACCGCCGCCTTCTTCACGGTCCGCAACCCCGGCGACATACCCGACGAGCTCACCGGCGCCGACTGGGAGTTCGGCGGCAGGGTGACGCTGAAGCGGCATCTGCACCAGGGCGCCGCGGGCCGGTGGGAGCCGGTCGAGGCACTGCCGGTGCCGGAGCGCGGCGAGTTGGCGATGTCCCCGGAGGACGCCGATCTGATGATCATCAATCCGCCTCCGCTGAAGGTCGGGCAGTGGGTGGAGTTCACGCTCAGCTTCCGCAACAGTCCGCAGCTGCGGGTCAAGGCGGAGGTCCTGCCGCCCGGCGGACGGCGCGGCAGCCGCTGAGACGGACCGGACGGGGCCGGCCGCCCCGCGCCGGGCCCCCTGTGCCGGGGGGTCCGCGCGGGACTGTCGGTCCCGTCCGGTAGTTTGTGCCCGTCCTGAGGAGGGCGCCGGGAAACGGGGTGCCCGAACCAGGGTTCCTGTGCTTGTCTGTGTCACGTCGTCATGCCGTCACGTCGTACACGGACGCACACCCGTACCCGCCGCACCGGCACCCGCCGGCCGCACCCAGGAGCACCCCATCAACACCGTGATACGCCGGTCCGCCCGCACCACCCTGGTCGCAGCCGCCTGCAGCGCCGTCCTCGCCACCGGGCTCGCCGCGTGCGGCACCGTGCAGCAGCTCAGCGCCGCCGACAAGGTGTCGACGGCCTTCGACAAGCTCGGCCGGGGCAAGTCCCTGAGCGCCAAGGTGTCGTTCGACGCCACCGCCGAGCAGATCGAGGCGTTCGGGGCGGCCGCCGGCGAGAAGATCGACAAGGAGAGCGCCACCGCGCTCGCCGCCGTGAGCCTGTCCGTCGCGCTCAGCGCGGACAAGCCGCTGAAGGACGTCCAGCCGTCCAAGGGCGCCGCCGACGGCGAGGCCCCGAAGCCGGACGCCTCGCTCTCCTCCTCCTTCGCGCTCACCGGCAAGGACGGCGCGTCGCTGGTCGAGCTGCGCCAGGTCGGCGAGCGGGCCTTCGCCCGGGCCGACCTCGCCGCCTTCGGCAGCCTCTTCGGCGAGGACCCGGCCGAACTCGACGCGTTCACCAAGGACCTGCCCGCCGCCCTGCAGGGCGCGCTGAAGGGCAAGTGGGTCGGCTTCGACACCGAGGACCTCAAGGAGACCGGCGGGCCGGCCGGCACCGGGCCCTCCGCCGTCCCGACGCTCGCCCCCGGGGTCGAGGACGGCCTGGTCACGTCCCTGAAGGACATCCTCACCCACGACCTGTCCTTCGAGGACAAGGGGAAGCAGGACGGCAAGGAGCGGATCACCGTCACCGCCCCGGCCCGCAAGGTGGCGGACGACCTGCTGAAGGCCTTCGAGCCGCTCACCAAGGACATCCCGAACCTCGGCAAGCTGCCGAAGACCGCCCCGTCGGGCGTGCCGGACCGCAACCTGGCCCTGGACGTCTTCCTCGACGGCGGCGCGCTGTCCGCGATGACCTTCGACCTCGCCCAGCTGGACGCCAAGGCCGGCACGGCGACCCCCCTGCCGCTGCGGATCGCGTTCGCCAAGGACGCCCCGGCCGTCCAGGCCCCCGCCGACGCCGCCACGATCAGCGCGGAGGAACTCGGCAGCGCCTTCGGCGAGTTCGCCGCCGGGTTCACCCAGGGCCTGATGGGCGCCGGGGCCGAGGGCTCGGACGGATCCGACGGCTCGGACGGCTCCGACGGCCCGGGCGGGGCGGGCGCGCCGCTCACCGATGCCCAGGTGAAGGAGCTGACCGCCGGCGGCGCCCTGAACGAGGAGCAGGTCCGGCTCTACAACAAGCTGGGCATGAGCTACCAGGACATCAAGGACCTCGCCGCCATGGGTTCCTGACCCCGGCCGGCGCGCCGTACCGCGCGCCACGTCCGCCCCGCCGTGCCCGAAGGGGCGCCGCGGGGCGGACGTGTCGTCCACGGGTGAACCCGCCGGCTCCGGACTCCCGTGTCCCCGACCGAGGGGCCGCCCGGTCGGCGGGCGGTCCCGGTCGGGACCGACTGAGGAGTGTCCGTGCAGAAGATCAAGACGGCGGTGGCCGCCGCCGTTCTCGCCGGTGTCGCGATGACCGCGGCGCCCTCCACCGCCTCGGCGGCGTCCGCCGCGGCGGCCCAGCCGATGAACTGCGTCAGCCCGGTCTGGGGCGGGGAGTACCTCTGCGGCGGCGAGTACGGCGAGCCCGGCATCACCGAGTACGCCTACCGCGACGGCCGGCGCCAGGTGTTCGTCATCGGCACCGACCACGCCGTGTGGACGCGTTCGAGCAGCGCGTCCGGCAAGAAGGGCTCCTGGTCGTCCCTGGGCGGCTACCTGATCGGCGGGGTCGGCATCACCGCCGCCGACACGGGCGGCGGCCGGTTCGAGATCGCCGCCCGCGGCACGGACGGCAACCTGTGGGCCCGGCGCCACGGTACGGACGGCAGCTGGACCGCCTGGGCCCGGATCTCCTGAGTCCCCCCGCCCCGCCGCTACGCCGTCGGCAGATCCAGGACGTCCTCCACCGGGCGCCGCGGCGTGGCGGCGCCGGGCGGGCCGTAGCCGGCCCGCAGGACCAGCTGGACGTGCCCGGGCCCCTCGGCGGGGTCGCGCAGCCGCCAGCGGAGGTCGGGCCACTCGACCGCCTGGTGCCACACCGTCAGCCGCAGCCCGTGCACGGTGGCCAGCAGCCAGACCCGCTCCAGCGCCTGCCCGGTGCGCAGCCAGTCCGCGGGGCCGTCGCCCGCGGTGGCGAGGGTGCACAGCTGGGGCAGTGCCTCGAAGCGCTGGGACGGCTGCGGCGGCCCCTCGTGGTGCGGCGGACGCCCGGCGAACTCGCGCATCGGCACCCGGGCGTCGTGGTCCTGCGGGCCGAGCGCGGCGTACGGCAGGCCGTCGGTGGCGGCGGTGCCCGCGTCCGGCCGCAGCCAGGAGCGGGTCTCGGCCTGCCGGGCGGGGTCGTGGGCGATCCGGTCCTCGGCCTCGGCGGTGACCTCCAGCACCCGGCGCACCCCGGCCTCCTCCAGCACCGCGAGGGTCACGCCCTCGTCCCGGGCGGCCTCGATCAGCTCGGCGGCGACCGCCTCGGGGACGTCCCGGTTGGTGAACGGCCGGCGGCTGGAGTGGCGCTCGGCGATCGCCGGGTAGAGGTCCCGTCCGAACGGCCCGCCCGCCGGGGAGGCCCCGGCGACGGGGGCGGAGAGGTCGAGGACGGCCAGCAGCCGCGGGTCGGCCGGGTCCGGGAGCAGCCGGACGGCGGATTCCCGGCCCAGCCGGGCGGCGGCGACCCGGAGGTTGAACAGCGCGGCGCCGGCCGCGATGTGCACGGCGGCGCCGTCGGCGTCCGCGAGCGGGACGGCGCGGTCCGGATCCGCGAGCACCTCCACCCCGGCCCCGCCGGGGGTGGGGCGGAACCGCCACGGCTGGCTGTTGTGCAGCGAGGGCGCCGCGCCGCCGGCGGCGGCGAGCAGCCGCAGGTCGGCCGGAGTGAGGGCTGACTGGGTCATGGTGATCCTTCTCCTTGCCTCGACGCTCCGGAGCCGGTCGCCACGGCCGGCTCGGCCACGTGTCCCGCTACTCCCGAGGGTGCGCCGGGCCGGTCACCGGCGACAGGGTCCAACGGCCCGGATGCCGGTCGGCGGCGGTCCCCGCGCCCTCCCGGCGGCCCTCCGGCGGCCCTCCCGGCGGCCGGCGACGCGAGGTCACCGGCCACGCGGGCGGTCAGTCGTGCGGGACGACCGCCACCGGCGCCTGGGCGTGGTGCAGCACGGCGTGGGCGATCCGGCCCAGCCGGGGGCCGAGGTCGTGCGGGCGGCGACGGCGGCCGACCACGACCAGGTCGGCGCCCGCGGAGTCCTCGACCAGCGTGCGGGCCGCGCCGAGACGGGCCTGCTCGACGACCTCGATCTCGGGGTGGCGCTCGCGGTGGGCGGCCAGGGCGGCCGCCAGGGCCTTCTCCTCCGCCGCCTGGAGCTGGGCCACCTCGGTGCCGGAGGGCAGGAAGCCGACGACCGCGAAGGCGGGCGGCAGGTCCCAGCCGTGGACGGCGCGGATCCGGGCGCCGCGCAGTGCGGCCTCGTGGAAGGCGAAGTCGAGCACCGCGTCGTCGGGCGCGGTGGCTTCCACGCCGACCACCACCTCGGGCACCGCCGGCTGCCCGGCCGTCCCGTCCACCGCTTCGTCCGCCGGCCCCTGCGAAGGCTCCGCGGCCGGATCCACCGGCCGGACGACCACCACGGGCACGGACGCGCGCCCGGCCACCGCCATGCTCACCGAGCCGACCAGCAGCCCCTTGAAGCCGCCCAGACCGCGCGAGCCGAGGACCAGCAGGGCGGCGTCCTCGGCGGCGGCGACCAGGCCGTCCACGGCGGCGTCCAGCACCGCGTCGGTCTCGACGGTCAGGCCGGGGTGGCGGGCCTGGACGTCCTCGGCGGCGGCGACCAGCATCCGCTGGGCGGCGACCGGGAGGTCCTGGGCGTCGGCGAACGCGGCGCGGCCGTCGGTCAGCCACGGCCAGGCGTGCACCAGCCGCAGCGCGGTCCCGCGCCGCAGCGCCTCCTCGGCGGCCCAGTGGGCGGCGGCGGTGCTCTCGGGCGATCCGTCGACTCCGGCCAGGACTGCGGGGGTCATGGGTGTTTCCTTCCGCTGCGGGCCCGCCCTGCGGGGGCGGGTCTCGGGGTGGCTGTCCGATGGAGCGACCGGTGCGCGCTGACGCTCCGTCGGCCCCGGTTCCCACCCTGGCCCCGGGCCGGTCCGCCCGCCAGAGGCCGCAGGGCCCCCCGGCCGGGGGCCGTTGGTCCCCCGGGCCGGCCGCGAGAATGGCGCGAACAGCGCGCAACCGGCGCGCGCGTGGCCGATTGCACTCCGTCCGGCGCGTGCATGACCGACCCCGGCGTTCCGTGCACATGCCCGCGGCACTAACGTGAATCAGGCAATCCGCCCGGTCTCCCGACCGGTCACGGACCCGGACGAGCAGCATGTGAACACGAGGAGGACGCCGGTGGGCGGCGCGGAGGACACGCGGGCGGGCACCGGCGGAGACCGGCGCGAACGGGCGGACGACGCCCCGCCGCCCGGCTGCCCCGCCCACGCGGGAGCGCCCCGGGCGACCCCGGTCCCGGCCGCCGCGGCCGCACCGGCACGCCCCTCCGTCGTCCCGGCGGCCCCGCCCGCGTCGGCCGCCCCCGGCGGTCCGCGGATACCGCAGCTGCGGCTGGACGAGCTGCTGGAGGAGCTCCAGTGGCGGATCGACGCGGCGCGCGGCACCCGGGACCGGGTGCACAGCCTGCTGGAGGCGGTGCTCGCGGTCGGCCGCGAGCTCGACCTCTCCCAGGCCCTGCACCGCATCGTGGAGGCCGCCGCCGACCTGGTCGACGCCCGCTACGCGGCGCTCGGCGTGATCGGCGCGGACGGCTACACCCTCTCGCAGTTCCTGACCGTCGGCCTCACCCAGGAGGAGATCGACGCGATCGGCCCGCAGCCGACCGGCCGGGGCATCCTCGGCGAGATGATCCGCGACCCGCAGCCGCTGCGCTGCCCGGTGCTCTCCGAGCACCCCGCCTCGGTGGGCTTCCCGCCGAACCACCCCCCGATGCACACCTTCCTCGGGGTGCCGGTGCGGGTGCGCGGCGAGGTGTTCGGCAACCTCTACCTGACCGACAAGCGCGGCGGCCTGGACTTCGACGCCGACGACGAGGCGGTCATCTCGACCCTGGCGGTGGCCGCCGGGGTCGCGATCGACAACGCCCGGCTGTACGAGGAGGCGCACCGCCAGCAGCGGTGGCTGCGGGCGAGTGCGGAGATCACCCGGAGCCTGCTGTCGGGCGCGCCCCGGCTGGAGGTCGTGGAGCTGATCGCGCGCCGGGCCCGGGAGATCGCGGGCGCCGAGCTGGCCGACGTCTCGGTGGCGCTGGCCGACCCGGGCGAGCGGGCCGCCGAGCTGACGGTCGAGGTGGCGCTGGGCGGGCGGCCGGAGGCCCGGCTCGGGGTGACGGTGCCGGTGGACGGCACGCTGTCCGGCGCCGCGTACGCCGCGGGCTCGCCGGCGACCAGCGACGAGCTGGAGGGCGACACCCGGTTCCCCGCCGGTCTGCCCGGGCGGTTCACCGGGCTGGGCCCGGCCGTGGCCGTGCCGCTGGGCACCGGCGAGGGCTTCGGGCGCGGCGTGCTGCTGCTGGCCAGGGAGAGCGGGCGCCCGCCGTTCACCGCCGAGGAGACCGGCCCCCTGCTGGGCTTCGCCGACCAGGCCGCCCTCGCCCTGGAGCTGGCCGAACGACGCCGGGACGCCGAGCAGCTGACGCTCCTGGAGGACCGCGACCGGATCGCCCGGGACCTCCACGACCTGGCCATCCAGCGGCTGTTCGCGACCGGCATGACGCTGCAGAGCGCGGGCCGGCTGATCGAGAGCCAGAGCGCCGCCGACCGGGTCAGCCGGGCCGTCGCGGACCTCGACGAGACCATCAAGATCATCCGCTCGACCATCTTCGGCCTGCGCGCCCACAGCGAGCCGGACCGGGGGCTGCGGGCCCGCGCCACCCGGGTCGTCGGCGAGGCGCAGGCCACCCTCGGCTTCGCGCCGCGGCTCAGCATGGAGGGCCTGCTGGACACCGACGTGCCGCAGGAGCTGGCCGAGCACGTGATGGCGGTGCTCGGCGAGGCGCTCAGCAACGCCGCCCGGCACGCCCGGGCGAACCGCGTCGAGGTGGCGCTGCGCGCGGCCGGGGGCACCGTGACGCTCACCGTCACCGACGACGGCGTGGGCGTCCCGGCCGACGGGCGCCGCAGCGGACTGCGCAACCTCGCCGAACGCGCCGAGCGGGCGGGCGGCACCTTCGAGCTGCTCCCGGCCGACGGCGGCGGCACCCGTCTGGTGTGGCAGGCTCCGCTGGGCGTGTGACCCGGCAGGGCCCGGGGGACCCGACGCGGACCCCCGGCCGGTGTTAAACCCCGCCGCCGGCCCGGTTGACGGCCCGTGGGGGGCAGGGCCGGGCGGGTAGCGGCGGGGTGGGCCCCCGGGGGGGGCCGGCGCCGGGCGGG
>NZ_JBHYUU010000284.1:0-7263 GCF_042749955.1 Kitasatospora sp. NPDC059462
GGCCCCCGGGTGGTCTCCAAGTCACCCGGGCCCGCCCCCGCGGGGGGCGGCCACCCCCGGGGGGGTGTGCCGGCCACCGGCGTGCGTCGGCGCGGGGCCGGTCGGCGGGACCGCTCAGTAGCGGTACTGCTCGGGCTTGTACGGGCCCTCGACCGGGACGCCGATGTAGTCGGCCTGCTCCTGGGTGAGGGTGGTCAGCTTCACGCCCAGCGCGTCGAGGTGCAGGCGGGCGACCTTCTCGTCCAGGTGCTTCGGCAGGACGTAGACGCCGATCGGGTACTGCTCGGTCTTCGTGAACAGCTCGATCTGGGCGATCGTCTGGTTGGCGAAGGAGTTGGACATCACGAAGGACGGGTGGCCGGTCGCGTTGCCCAGGTTCAGCAGGCGGCCCTCGGAGAGCACGATGATGGTGCGGCCGTCGGCCTTGCGCCACTCGTGGACCTGCGGCTTGACCTCGGTCTTCACGACGCCCGGGAGCTTCGCGAGGCCGGCGATGTCGATCTCGTTGTCGAAGTGGCCGATGTTGCCGACAATGGCCTGGTGCTTCATCCGCGCCATGTGGGAGGCGAGGATGATGTCCTTGTTGCCGGTGGTGGTGATGAAGATGTCGGCGGTCTCGACGACGTCCTCCAGGGTGGCGACCTGGTAGCCGTCCATCGCGGCCTGCAGCGCGCAGATCGGGTCGATCTCGGTGACGATGACCCGGGCGCCCTGGCCGCGCAGCGACTCGGCGCAGCCCTTGCCGACGTCGCCGTAGCCGCAGACGACCGCGACCTTGCCGCCGATCAGGACGTCGGTGGCGCGGTTGATGCCGTCGATCAGCGAGTGGCGGCAGCCGTACTTGTTGTCGAACTTCGACTTGGTGACCGAGTCGTTGACGTTGATCGCCGGGAACAGCAGCTTGCCGTCACGGTGCATCTCGTACAGGCGGTGGACACCGGTGGTGGTCTCCTCGGTGACGCCCTTGATGGTGGCGGCGACCTCGGTCCACTTGTTCGGGGTCTCGACGAGCGTGCGGTTGAGCAGCTCCAGGATGATGCGGAACTCGTCGTTGTCGGCGGTGGACGGGTCCGGCGCGGCACCGGCCTTCTCGAACTCGACGCCCTTGTGGATCAGCAGGGTCGCGTCGCCGCCGTCGTCCAGGATCATGTTCGGGGTCTTGCCGTCCGGCCAGGTCAGCGCCTGCTCGGTGCACCACCAGTACTCGTCCAGGGTCTCGCCCTTCCAGGCGAAGACCGGCACGCCCTGCGGGTTCTCCGGGGTGCCCTCCGGGCCCACGGCGATGGCCGCGGCCGCGTGGTCCTGGGTGGAGAAGATGTTGCAGGAGCACCAGCGGACCTCGGCACCGAGGGCGGTGAGGGTCTCGATCAGGACGGCGGTCTGCACGGTCATGTGCAGCGAGCCGGTGATCCGGGCGCCGGCCAGCGGCTGCGACTCGGCGTACTCGGCGCGGATCGCCATCAGGCCGGGCATCTCGTGCTCGGCGAGCTGGATCTCCTTGCGGCCGAACGGGGCCAGGGAAAGGTCGGCGACCTTGAAGTCACCGGTGATGTCGGTCGACATGCGTCTGCTCCTCGTGTGACGGGTGGGGTGTGGCCAAGGTCCTGGAGTGCGTCACAACACGGCGGGCCGCACGGGTGTGCGACGACGCCGGGGCACCCGGCCCGCGGCACGGTCCGACCGGCGCGGCACGGAGCCCCGTTGCTCGGCACAAACCGTCGGAGGACCTCTCTCCCTCGACCGGCGCGTACCCCCTCGGGGGCGGGCCGCCGATCGACCGCCATCAGCAGCGACGTTCTGGCTCTGGGGACGAATCTACACCGACGGCCCCGGACGGCGGCCCGCTACGGCCGTTTTCGGCCTCCCGCCCGGGGCCGTGCCGGTGGCTCAGTGCGTGCCGGGGACCGGCCCGCCGGGCGTGGCGTACGGGTCGTCGCCCGCCGCCTCCTTCTCGGCGCTGTAGATGTCCGGCTCCAGGTAGATCGCCCGGGCGATCGGCACCGCCCGCCGGACCCGCGACTCGGCGGCGTCGATGGCCTCGGCGACCTCGGCGGCCGTCGAGTCGGCCGGGACGGCGATCTTGGCGGCGACCAGCAGTTCCTCCGGGCCGAGGTGCAGGGTGCGCATGTGGATGACCCGCTCGACGGAGTCGTGGTCGACCAGCGCGTCGCGGATCCGGCCCACCGTCTCCGGGTGGGCCGACTCGCCGAGCAGCAGCGAGCGGGTCTCGACCGCCAGCACGAACGCGATGGCGATCAGCAGCAGACCGATGCAGAGCGTGCCGATGCCGTCCCAGATGCCGTCACCGGTGATCACCGTCAGCCCCACGCCGAACAGCGCCAGCACCAGGCCGATCAGCGCCCCGGTGTCCTCCAGCAGCACGACCGGCAGCTCGGGCGCCTTGGCCCGGCGGATGTACGCGGGCCAGCCGTGCGTCCCCTTGTCCTTGCGGGCCTCGCGGAACGCGGTCAGGAAGGACCAGCCCTCCAGCGCGATCGCGAACACCAGCACGCCCACCGGCCAGTACCAGTTGTCCAGCTCGTGCGGGTGGACGATCTTCTCGTAGCCCTCGTAGACCGCGAACATGCCGCCGACGCTGAACAGCACGATCGACACCAGGAACGCGTAGATGTACCGCTCGCGCCCGTAGCCGAACGGGTGCTCGGGGGTGGCGGCGCGCTGCGCCCGCTTGCCGCCGACCAGCAGCAGGACCTGGTTGCCGGAGTCGGCCAGCGAGTGCACGCCCTCGGCGAGCATCGAGGAGGAGCCGGAGAACGCGAAGGCCACGAACTTGCTCGCCGCGATGCCCAGGTTCGCGGTCAGCGCCGCGACCAGCGCCTTGGTACCGCCTTCGGTGCTCATGCTCGGAAGGTCCCTCCGTCGGGGGCCGTCCGCGCGGCCCGTGCCCGGACGCCCGGTGTCCCGGTCGCCGTCGACCGCATACGGTACCGGGCCGGCCCCCGCGGACTCAGGACTGCGCGGCGGCGAGGCCCAGGTAGACGGCGGCGAAGTCGGTGAGCGCCACCAGGTCGGCCAGTGCGTGCAGCGGGTCGGAGCGGCGGCTGGCGTACTCGGTGAGCCGCACGTCGTGGGCGGCGGCGAGCCGGTGTGCCCGGCCGGCGCCGAAGCTGCGCGGGCCCGCGTCGTCGGCCGGCACCTCGGCCGGACCGTCGTCGCCCTCCCCCGCCGGGCCGGGCCCGGACGGCCCGGCGTCGCCCTCGCCCGGGACCTGCCGCAGCAGCAGGACCTGGAGGTGCAGCGGGTCCGGCTCCTCGACCCGGTCGCGGAAGAAGTCGTCGGGGTCGGCGCCCGCGCCGAGCTGCCCGGTGAACATGCCGCGGTGCGCGGTGAGCACCTGCGGCAGCAGACCCGCCAGGGCGGGACGGCCGGCCCGGTCGGCGAGCTGGGCGGCGAAGCGGACGGCCGCCGCGCCGGCCACCGGGCCCTCGGCCCACAGCAGCGGGACGGTCCCGGCCAGCCGGGCGGCCAGCCCCTTGGCCGGGTTGGTGTACGCGGCGGCGTCCGGCCGGCAGCGGACGGCGGTGGCGTCCAGCAGGTCCGCGGTGCGCGGCAGCGCGTCGTAGGCCAGCTGGGTGACACCGAGCTTCTGGGCGAGCGCGAGCAGCGGCGCGAGGTGGGCCCAGAGTGCCGAGGGGTCCTCGGCGGGCAGGTCCGGCTCGGAGCCGGGGCCGCCGGGCGCGCCGGCCTCGGCCGGCTCGACGGCGGACGGCACGAAGGGCAGCGGCAGCGCGCGGACCTGCAGCGCGGCCTCGGCGAGCGCACTGCCCGCGGGCGCGGTGACGACGATCGCGCAGCCGCGTGCGTAGGCCTGCTCGGCGAGCGCGACCAGACCCCGTTCGCCGCCGTCGGCGGAGCTGATCACCAGCAGGTCGAGCGGGCCCGCCCAGCCGGGGAGCTGCCAGGCCAGGCCGGCGGTGAACGCGGCGGGGGCGGTGGCCCGGTCCGGGCGCGGGACGGGCGCGGCGTCGGTGGGCGGCAGCGGGGCGACCAGGCTGGCGGTGCCGGCCAGCGCGGCCAGCATCTCGCCGGCGGTCAGCGCGCTGCCGTGCCCGGCGACCAGGACGGCGCGCGGGCGGCCGTCGGGGCGCAGCCGGTCCAGGCCGGCGGCGTCGGCGAGCCGCAGGGCGGTGCGCACCCGGGCGCCGGAGCCGGCGAGGGCGAGCAGCGCGCGGTCGTGGTCGGCGCGCCGGAGGGCGGCCGGGTCGTCGAGCAGGGTGTCGTCGAGCATGCGGCGGGCCTCCGGCTGGTGGCTGGGCGCTGAGGACGGCGGGCGCGGGGCGGGCCGGGGCGGGGCCGCCCCGTCCAGGATCAGGCCGGGCGGCGGGCCTCGTCCACCAGCAGGACCGGGATGCCGTCGCGCACCGGGTAGACCAGGCCGCAGTCCGCGCCGGTGCAGACCAGCTCGGGCTGCTCCTCGGTGCCGCCCTCGGTGAGCGCGGCCCGGCACTGCGGGCAGACCAGGATCTCCAGCAGGAAGGATTCGAGCTTCATGGCGTTCGGTCTCCGGTCTCGGTGCGGGGGTGGCGGCGGACGGCACGGCGGTGCCCCGGCCGAGAGGAAACCCTACCGGCCGGGGCACCGGGGCCGTACGTCAGGCGCGGACCACGGCCAGCACGCCGTCGCGCAGCTCGGCCATCCTCGCCGGGTCCTTCGCCTCGACGTTCAGGCGCAGCAGCGGCTCGGTGTTGGAGGCGCGCAGGTTGAACCACCAGTCCGGCCCGGCCACGGTGAGGCCGTCCAGCTCGTCGACGGTGGTGCCCTCGACGGCGAAGGCCGCGCGGACGGCGGCGGTGCGGGCGGCCTGGTCGGCGACGGTGCTGTTGATCTCGCCGGAGGCGGCGTAGCGGTCGTACTCGGCGGTGAGCTCGGAGAGGGTGCCCGGCTGCCCGCCGAGGGCGGCCAGCACGTGCAGCGCGGCGAGCATGCCGGTGTCGGCGCGCCAGAAGTCGCGGAAGTAGTAGTGCGCGGAGTGCTCGCCGCCGAAGACGGCGTCGGTGACGGCCATCTCCTGCTTGATGAAGGAGTGGCCGACCCGGGTGCGCACGGGCGTGCCGCCCAGCTCGCGGACCACCTCGGGGACGGTCCAGGAGGTGATCAGGTTGTGGATGACGGTCGGCTCGGCCTCGCCGGCGGCCTTGGCGCGGGCGATCTCGCGGGCGGCGACCAGGGCGGTGATGGCCGACGGGGAGACCGGCTCGCCGCGCTCGTCGACGACGAAGCAGCGGTCGGCGTCGCCGTCGAAGGCGAGGCCGAGGTCGGCGCCGGCCTCGCGGACCGCGGCCTGGAGGTCGACCAGGTTCTTCGGGTCGAGCGGGTTGGCCTCGTGGTTGGGGAACGTGCCGTCCAGCTCGAAGTACATCGGGACGAGCTCGATCGGCAGGCCGTCGAAGACGGTGGGCACGGTGTGGCCTCCCATGCCGTTGCCGGCGTCGACGACGACCTTCAGCGGGCTGACGGCGGTGAGGTCGACCAGGCCGAGCAGGTGGTCGGCGTAGCCGCGCAGGGTCTCCCGCTCGGAGAGGGTGCCCGGGCGGACGTCGCGCGCCGGGACGGTGACGGTGTCGTCCTCGCCGGTCCAGGACTCGACCAGCTCGCGGATCTCGGCGAGGCCGGTGTCCTGGCCGACCGGGGCGGCGCCGGCCCGGCAGAGCTTGATGCCGTTGTACTCGGCCGGGTTGTGGCTGGCCGTGAACATCGCGCCGGGCAGGTCGAACGCGCCGCTGGCGTAGTACAGCTGGTCGGTCGAGCAGAGGCCGATCTGCACGACGTCGGCGCCGTAGCCGGCCGCGCCCTCGGCGAAGGCCCGGGTCAGCGACGGGGAGGAGGGGCGCATGTCGTGGCCGACCACGATCGCGGTCGCGCCGGTGACCTGCACGAACGCGGCGCCGAAGGCGCGGGAGAGGTTCTCGTCCCACTGGTCCGGGACGACGCCCCGTACGTCGTACGCCTTCACGAGCTGCTTGAGGTCGCGCACTGCGGCTCCACCCTGGTTCTGTGTCTGATCGGCGAACGCGCGCGGCCTGGCCGGCGGGCTGATCGCCCCGTGGTCACGGATACGTCCGGGCACGGCGGCGGCCGCCACCCGGTAGGGGGGAGCGTACCCGGGCGGGCGCGGCGGTTGGTGCGGGGGCGGGAGCGGGACGGTGCCGGGCGGCGGGTCAGTTGTCGGGCGAGCGGAGCACCCGGAGGTGGCCGCGGCGGCTTCCCTCGGTGGACTCGCCCTCGGGGGCGCGGCCCTGACGCGGGGTCTGCGGGCGGGCGGCCTCGCGGACGGCGTTGGCGAGCGCCTCCAGGTCGTCGCTGCTGCGGCGCAGCGGTCCGGCCTCGGCCACGAGCCGGACGACCTCCCAGCCGCGCGGGGCGGTGAGGCGCTCGGCGTGCTCGGCGCACAGGTCGTAGCAGTGCGGCTCGGCGTAGGTGGCGAGCGGTCCGAGGACGGCGGTGGAGTCCGCGTAGACGTACGTCAGCGTCGCGACGGCCGGACGGCCGCACGCGGTCCGCGAACAACGACGTACAGAGCTCACGAGGGTGGACGGTACAGCACTCCCTGCCGGGGAGCGAAGACCGCCTGTCCGGAGGGTGTGCCGTGTCGCCGCCCGCGCGCCGCCCGGGTGCTCCGCTCGCCCCGGGCGAACCGTTGCGGGGGTGGTCCACTTCCGGGCGTCCAAGGACTACGCTCGGCAGTGATATGGACAGCTCCGCACCGCAGTCATCGACGGGTCCCTCGCGCCGCCCGCGGCACCGCGACCGGCACGGCCGGGGTCTGCGCGGCCCGCTGGCGCCGCCGCAGGTCCCGATCTCGCTCACCCGCTCCGAGTTGTTCGACGACTACGTGCGCGAGTCGGTGGAACGGCTGGAGCGGCGCTGGCCCCAGCTGATCGAGGTGGAGTTCGCCGTCCAGGAGGTGCCGCTGCACGAGCCGGACGGCACCGATCCCGACGGCGGGGTGCCGCTGGGCCGGGTCTCGCCGGGCCGGCAGGGGCGCAAGAGCCAGATCGTGGTGTACCGGCGGCCGGTGGAGATCCGGGCGAAGTCGCGGGAGGACCGCGCCGCGCTGGTGCACGAGATCCTGATCGAGCAGGTGGCGGAGCTGCTGGGGCTCTCCCCCGACGCGATCGACCCGCGGTACGACGAGGACTGAGCACGGCGAACGCCGCAGGGGCGGCACCCGGCGGCCCGGTGCGGCCCCGGCGGCGGGGCGGGGGGGGTTAGCGCAGGGCCACGCCCGGGGGCTGGGCCGGC
>NZ_JBHYUU010000285.1:0-7218 GCF_042749955.1 Kitasatospora sp. NPDC059462
CCAGGTTCCTCCTGACCCACTGAGACCGGGCGCGACCCGCGCGACGGACGGGCGGGCCGGCCCCCGCCCCGCCGCCCCCCCCCCCGGCCGCCCCCCCACCCCCCCGTCCGGGCGGTCGGCGGACACGGACCAGGGGTCCTTGTGGCCCTGCCCGGCACGACGACGAGTCGCTCGACGTGACCTGGTTCCCGCTGACCGCCCTCCCCCGCTGCCCCCGAACGACGTGCTGCTGCTGGAGAAGGCGACGGCCGGCGAGCCGGCCCCCTGGTTCGCCCGTGGCTGAGCCGCGCTGCCGCCCCTCCGGCCACCGCTCGACCGGGACGGGCGGCAGCGCGGCCGCACGGAGCCCCACGGACGACCGGACGGGGCGGACACCGGCACGCCGGAACGGCCCCGGGTCGGCATCGACTCGGCCCCGCGCGTCAACGCGGGCTCCCTCCCGTGGTGTCCGAGCGTTGCGCGGGCACGGTCGCGGCCCGGTCGTGCTGCAGGGCCCGCAGGTCGGCGAACATCCCGGGTTCGGCGGCCAGCCGTTCGAAGGTCCCCTCCTGGATCACCCGGCCGTGGTCGAGCACCACGATCCGGTGCGCCACCCTGGTGTTCTCCAGGTTGTGGGTGACCAGCACCGTCGCGCAGTCCCGGGCGACGTCCGCGAGACCGGCGAAGATCCGGTGCTCGGCCCTCGGGTCCATGGCGCTGGTCGGCTCGTCGAGGATCAGCAGCGTGCCGGACCTGGCCCGGTGGAAGGCGGCCGCGGTGACCACCCGCTGCCACTGGCCCTCGCTGATCTCGGCGCCGCCCCAGAACTCCTTGGCCAGCAGGGTGTCCAGGCCGTGCTCCAGCTCGGCGATCACCTCGTCCGCGCCGGTGGCGGCCGCCGCCTCCAGCACGGGGCCGTCGCCGGGTCCGCCCGGCTGGCCGAGGGTGATGTTCTGCCGCGCGGTCAGCGGCCAGTGCGCGAAGTCCTGCTGCACCAGCGCCGTCTGGCGCCACAGCAGGTCGGGGTCGAGATCACGGGTGGCGACGCCGTCCCAGGTCACCGTCCCGCCGTCGGGCAGGGTCAGGCCGCACAGCAGCTTCATCAGGGTGGACTTCGCCGCCCCGTTGACGCCGACCACGGCGACGATCTCACCCCGGCGGACCCGGAAGTCCACGCCCTTGAGGGCCGCCCGGTCCGATCCCGGGTAGCTGAAGGTGACGCCCCGGGCCTCGATCACCGCCGTATCGGCCGGCGGGGCGAGCGTGCCGCGGTCCAGCCGCTGGGCGCGGGCCATCGCGATGAACTTCTGCCAGTCCCCCACGTACAGGCCGGTGCGGTGGACGGCGGCGCTGTAGTCGGCGGCGGTGTGCAGGTCGGCGGCGGCCGAGCGCAGCGCGATCACCGCCGTGCCGGCCGACGCCAGGGTGACCCGGCCGTCCGCGAGGAGCCAGGCGAGGCCGCCCCAGACCAGGCACGCCCCCACGCCGGACGCCGCCGCCCCGTAGAGGCCGAGCACGGCGCCGCGGCGGGCGGCGGTGTCGCTCGCCTCGGTGACCTTGGCGACCGCCCGCCCGTGGATCCGCAGCAGGAACGGCGCGACGGTGTTCGAGCGGACCTCGGCGGCCAGCCGGCGGTCGCACAGGAACCAGCGCAGCACGTTCGCCGCCCGGGTCGCGCCGAAGGTGGACATCATCGCCCGGTAGAAGGCGTTGGCCGCCGCCGTGCGCGCCAGCGCCTGCGGGATCACCGCGAGGACGAGCAGCGGGAGCAGCACGGGGTGGACGGTGGCGATCACGATCCCGGCCGCGGCGAGGCCGGCGGTGTGGCCGATCACGTCGCGCGCCTGGGAGAGCAGGTCGCGGGTGGCGCTCGCACCGCGGTCGCCGGCGTCCCAGGCCGCCTGGAAGCTGGGGTTGTCGTAGGCGACGAGTTCGGCGCGGGTCGCGGCGTCGATCAGCTCCAGCTCGGCGGCCCGGGCGATCTTCGGTCCGATCCGCTCGGCGGCCCACTCCCCGGCGATGCGCAGCAGGGCGGCGGTCCCGGACATCGCGGCGAGGAACGCCACGGAGGGGGCCGAGCGGGCCAGGCGGTCGGCGAAGGAGTCGGTGCCGGCCACCAGATGGGTGATCATGCCGGTGGTCGCCAGCAGGCCGAAGGCCTGGGCGGCCGCGGAGGCGGCGGCGCAGCCGAGCAGGACGGCGAGGGCGGGCCGGTCGGCCCGGCGGCCGAGGCGCAGCGCGAGGGCGAGCAGCCGGGGCAGCGCGCGGGCGGTGGCGCGCAGGGTGGTCTTGGTGCCGTCGATGATCTCGGCGTCGCTGCCGGGGGGCTGCCACTCCATCATCACGGAGTCGTCGGCGCCGTCGGCCGCGTCGGCCTGACCGGTGGTGGGGGTCGGAGCGCTCATGCGGCCGCCTCCTCGCACGCCCGGACGAGCCGGCGGGCGGCCTGTCCGGGAGGCGGGCAGCTGAGTGAACTCGACTTTCCGACAAAGGACTTGGCTGTCCTCCAGGGGGCTCTCATGGCGACGGATCCTGCCCCGTCGCCCGCGGCCGATCAACCTCGGCGGTTCCGGGCGAGCCTGGAGCGAACAGCCCGATTTCGATTCCGGGCCGGGGGGGCGGGGCCGTTCCCGGAAGCGGCTACCGGGGCAGCTCCTCCAGGACGGCGCGGGCCGCGTTGTGTCCCGGGATCCCGCTGACGCCGCCGCCCCGCAGCGCTCCCGCGCCGCAGAGCAGGACGTTCGGGTGCGCGGTCGCCACACCCCAGCGGGCGGCGGCGCCCCGCGGCTCCCCGGTCGCGAACGGGAACGCGAGGTCGCGGTGGAAGATGTGACCGCCCGGCAGGCCGAGCTCCCGCTCCAGGTCGAGCGGGGTCTTCGCCTCCAGGCAGGGCCGCCCGTCGGCGTCGGGGGCCAGGCAGTCGGCGATCGGCTCGGCGAGCACCTCGTCGAGCTTGGCGAGGCTCGCCGCCAGGGCGTGTTCCTTGGCGGCCGGGTCGGCGAACAGCCGGGCGGGCAGGTGCAGGCCGAACAGGGTGAGGGTCTGCCACCCCTGCCGGACGGCCTGCGGGCCGAGGACGGAGGGGTCGGTGAGGGAGTGGCAGTAGATCTCGGACGGCGGTGCGGAGGGGATCCGGCCGGCCGCCGCCTCGGTGTAGGCGGTCTCCAGCTGCCGGTAGCCCTCGGCGATGTGGAAGGTGCCGGCGAAGGCCTCGCGCGGGTCGGCGGCGGGGTCGCGCAGCCGCGGCAGCCGGCGCAGCACCATGTTGACCTTCAGCTGGGCGCCCTCCGGCGCGGGCCCGGGTTCCTCGCCCAGCAGCCGGGCCAGGGTGGCCGGGGCGGCGTTCACCAGGACCCGGCGGGCCGCCGCCACCGCCTCGCCGTCGCGGTGGCGGTAGCTCACCTCGGCCTCGCCGGTGCCGTCGGTGGCGAGGGCGGTGACCTCGCAGCCGGTGCGCAGCTCGGCCCCGGCCGCCCGGGCCGCCGTCACGAGGGCGTCGGTCACCGCGCCCATGCCGCCGACCGGGACGTCCCAGTCGCCGGTGCCGTTGCCGATCACGTGGTAGAGGAAGCAGCGGTTCTGGCGCAGCGACGGGTCGTGGGCGTGGGTGAAGGTGCCGATCAGCGCGTCGGTGAGCACCACGCCGCGCACCAGGTCGTCGGCGAAGGCCTGCTCGACGGTCTCGCCCAGCGGCCGTTCGAACAGGGCCGTCCAGGCCGCGTCGTCGCCGACCCGCCGGCGCAGTTCGGCGCGGCCGGGCAGCGGTTCGGTGAGGGTCGGGAAGACCCGCTCGGCGACGTTGCCGGTCATCGCGTAGAAGCGCCGCCAGGCCTCCCATGCACGGTCGTCGCCGGTCAGCGCCCGGAACGACTCGCGGGTGCGGCCGGCGTCGGCCGCGTCGACCAGCAGTCCGGTGGGCCGCCCGTCGCGGACGGTGGGGGTGTAGGAGGCGATCCGGCGCCGTCGCAGCTCCAGGCGCAGCCCGAGCTCCCGCACCACCTTCCGCGGCAGCAGGCTCACCAGGTAGGAGTAGCGCGAGAGCCGGGCGTCCACGCCGGTGAACGCCGGGGCCGACACCGCCGCGCCGCCGAGCGCCGGGAGCCGTTCGAGGAGCAGCACCCGGTGTCCGGCGCGGGCGAGGTAGGCCGCCGCCACCAGTCCGTTGTGGCCGCCGCCGACGATCACGACGTCGTGCCGGGAGGACGAGTTCGCCATGTGCGGCACGGTACGGCACCCGGGCGGGCCGGGGAACAGGGCGGCGGCCGGGCGGGTCAGTCCCCCGCGGGGAGCTCCCCCGGGGCGTCCGCGGCGAGCCGGACGGTGACGCTGTGCTCGGCGCGGACCAGGCGCAGCATCGGGCAGCGGGCGTCCGCGGTGGCCAGCAGCTCCGCCAGCGCCTGCGGCTCGGCCGGGCCGCGCAGCTCGACCTCCGCCGTCAGGTCGTAGGGCACGGCGGGTGCGTCGGTCGGCACGCCGAAGAACCGGGCGTCGTTGTTGCGGGCGCCGACCCGGACCTCGACCCGGTCCAGCGGGACGTCCGCCAGTGCCGCGACGCACAGGATGGTGTGGGTCAGGCAGGTGCTGACGACCGCGCAGAACAGTTCGGGCGAGGACGGGCCGAGGCCGAACCCGCCGATGTCGGGCCCGCCGTCGCCGATGAGGGACCAGTCCCCCACCCTGACCTTGCGGACCCCGGTGGCGTCGTCGGCCACGCAGACCGCGCCGACCTCCTCCTCCCAGTCCGCGCTGTCCGGCCGCCGCCGGGCGGCGTCGCGCATGGCCGCGCCCTTGTCGCGCAGGTGCTCGGCCAGCCCGGGCCGCCGTACCGCTGGTGTGTGCGTCATGGCCCGTAGCGTACGGGCCGGGGCGGCCTCAGGAACCGGCGGTGGCCGCTTCCAGGGTGGTCGCCATGACCGGGCTGGTGAAGGTGTTCGTCGCGGCGCCCGTGGAGAGGTGGTAGGAGCCCCACTTGAGGTAGTTGCGGTCGCCGTCCCAGGTGGTGCCGGTGAAGGTGCCGGAGCCGGTGGTGAAGGTCTGCTTGACGCCGTCGAACCAGAAGTCGATGGTGCCGTCGGTGCGGCCCAGCCGGATCTTCAGCGCGTAGGAGTGCCACTGGTCGTTGGCGGTCGGCGCGGTCCACAGCGTGTGCGCGACGTGCGCGGTGTCCCACTCCTGGAGGCGGATGCGCCCGGTCGTCGCGTCGATCTCGATCGGGTGGTTGGCCGTGCCGGTGCTGGGCGAGCACTTCAGCTGGAAGACGTAGCGGCTGTTGGTGTCCTTGATGTCCACCTTGGACGACCAGCCGAGGTAGAAGGTGTCGCCCTCCCCGAGGTCGGGGCTCAGCGTCTCGCAGCGCTCCTCGCCGGCGGCCTGGGAGGCCCGCCACACACGGCCCTTGGCGGGGTCGGTGACGACGCCGAAGCCGCCCTGGGCGCACTGGACGGCGGCGAAGGAGGACGGGCCCTGGGCGGTGCTCGGGGTCCACAGGACGGTGCCGGTGTCGGCGGCGGAGCTGCCGGCGGTGGCCCAGGCGCAGGAGAGCGCGAGCGCGGTGACGGCGGCGGCGCCGACGGTGGTCCTGCGGTGGCGGGACGGAAGGGACATGCTTCTCCCGGTGGGTGAGTGGCCGCGACGGACGGGGAAGGCGATTCGACCACCCCCGGTCCGGGCGGGCCAAGCGGAACGGCCGGAGAAGGCCCTTTCGGGCACCTCTCCGGCCGCCGGGGTCACCGGGTGGTCGTGGGGGCTGGCGGGCGCCGTCCTCGGAGCCGGTGTCGGCGCGGGGCCGACCTGCACGAGCTGGCCGAGGAAGAGCCGGCCTTCGAGCAATCCCCGCGGGCGCGGGGCCGACCGTGCGACCCGGGCCCGCTCGCACAGCGTGCGGGAGCAATCCCCGCGGGCGCGGGGCCGACGATCCCGGCCAGTCATCCGCCGCCGGAGGGATGGAGCAATCCCCGCGGGCGCGGGGCCGACCCCTTGCGGGCGATGGCCGCGCGCCGGGCGGCGGAGCAATCCCCGCGGGCGCGGGGCCGACTGGAATTCCGCCGTGGCGACGGCCGTACCGTGGGAGCAATCCCCGCGGGCGCGGGGCCGACAGCTTGCTGACCTCGGCTTGCCGGCCGGCTTCGGAGCAATCCCCGCGGGCGCGGGGCCGACGTGCTCGGCGGCGGTCGCCCGCTGTTCGGCCCGGAGCAATCCCCGCGGGCGCGGGGCCGACGCGGGCCCGGATCGAGCCGCCGGCCGCCTGCTGGAGCAATCCCCGCGGGCGCGGGGCCGACCAGGTGCAGGATGCGAGCGCCGACCGCCCGACGGAGCAATCCCCGCGGGCGCGGGGCCGACCACCCGGAGAAAGGGCCGACAATCGGCTGGTTGGAGCAATCCCCGCGGGCGCGGGGCCGACACTTCGTGACCTGCGGGTCTATCGGCGGGATCGGGCTGAGAGAATCAGTCCGTCGAAGTCGACGGGCTTCCAGCGGTCCTTGCCGGCGGTGCGGACGGTCCAGCCTTGTTCGTTGGTGGCGGGTTCGACGAGGACGGCCTGGCCGTCGCCGATGCGGGTGGCGAGGAGGTCCCAGAGGCGGTCGCGGATGCGGCGGCTGGGGGTGCCGACGAAGACACCGGCGTTGACTTCGACCATCCAGCGTGTGAGGTGTCCGCGGAGGCCTTCGGGAGCGGCGATGAGGATGATGACGGTCATGGGCTGCTCGTGTCCTCGGTGAACTCCGGGCCGATAATGGCGAGGTGTTCGTCGCCCATGCCCGGGTCGGAGACACCGGCCACCACTGACGCTCCTTCGCTGCCCGCCCAGTTGACGCCGCCCTGGACGGTTCCGACGCGTTCGTCCCAGAGTTCGTTGGCCTCGACGTCGGGCATGTCGGTTCCCTCCGGGCTGAGGAGGGTCTTGACGTCGTGGACGATGCGGCCGAGCAGCTTGTCCTCGGCGATGCGGTCTCGCAGGCCGAGGCGGGCGTCGCGTTCCTCGGTGTGGCCCCGCTGGGCGAGGTCGAAGGCAAGGGGGATGGTGAACTCGGCCTTGTAGAGGTCGGCGATGTCGAGGACGAACGAGGTGGCCAGTCCGGTGTGGACGAAGCCGAGGCCGGGGCTGGCGCCCAGGCCGGTGATGACGGCGTGGCAGATGCCGTAGGGACTTGTCCGGTCGATCATGTGCGGAGCCAGATGACGAGGGCGGCTGCGGTGACGGTGCCGAGGTAGACGTAGCCGCGTTTGTCGTAGCGCGTG
>NZ_JBHYUU010000286.1:0-7188 GCF_042749955.1 Kitasatospora sp. NPDC059462
CGCATGGGACCCCGTGGGCACTACTGGTCGGAGTCGCCCGGCGGGGTGGCCGCCGGCTTCGCCTTCCCGTCCGTGTCGTCGGAGTCGTCCGACTCGGCGGACTGGTCGCCGTCGAGCAGCCGGGCGAGCTGGCCGCCCAGGATCCGCTTGAACTTGCGCTGCTGGAAGCGCTGGCGGTCCAGGACCGCCACCTCCAGCTGGTCGGGGGTGAGGGTGCGCGGGGTGCCGCCGTTGGGGTCGCGGGCGAGCGAGTCCACGGCGACCTTGACCGCCTCGGTGAGCGAGAAGCCGGCGCGGTGCCGCTGGCCGAGGTAGTTGCCGATCGAGTCGGCGTTGCCGCCGACCACCACGTAGTTCTTCTCGTCGACGACCGAGCCGTCCGGGGTGAGCCGGTAGATCTGGTCGTCCTCGCCGGAGCGGCCGACCTCGGCGACGATCAGCTCGACCTCGTAGGGCTTCTCGCCGACCGAGGAGAAGATGGTGCCGAGCGTCTGGGCGTAGACGTTGGCCAGGCCCCGGGCGGTGACGTCGGCCCGGTCGTAGGTGTAGCCGCGCAGGTCGGCGTAGCGGACGCCGCCGATGCGCAGGTTCTCGAACTCGTTGTACCGGCCGACCGCCGCGAAGGCGATCTTGTCGTAGATCTCGGACACCTTGTGCAGCGCCCGCGAGGTGTTCTCGGCGACGAAGACGATGCCGTCGGCGTAGGTGAGCACGACCACGCTGCGACCGCGCGCGATGCCCTTGCGGGCGTACTCCGCGCGGTCCGCCATGGCCTGCTGGGGGGAGACGTAGAACGGTGTCGACACCGGCGGTCGTCCCTTCCTTCCTCAGTTGATGGCTAGAGCAGCGGGGCCTGCGGCCCGTTGGGGTGGGCCAGGCGCTGGTCGGTGATGGAGACGGCGATCTCGGCGACCTCGGCCTCGGTGAGCCGGCGGAAGCCGTCCTCGGTGATCAGCGAGACGATCGGGAAGATCTTGCGGGCGAGGTCGGGGCCGCCGGTGGCGGAGTCGTCGTCGGCCGCGTCGTAGAGGGCCTGGACGACCATGGTGGAGGCCTGCTCGGCCGTGAGGTCCTCGCGGTGGAGCTTCTTCATCGAGCCGCGGGCGAAGACCGAGCCGGAGCCGGTGGCGGCGAAGCCGCGCTCCTCGGAGCGCCCGCCGGTGACGTCGTAGGTGAAGATCCGGCCCCGGCCGAGGTCGAGGTCGTAGCCGGCGAACATCGGCACGACCGCGAGGCCCTGCATCGCCATGCCGAGGTTGCCCCGGATCATGGTGGTGAGCCGGTTGGCCTTGCCCTCCAGCGAGAGCACGGTGCCCTCGATCTTCTCGTAGTGCTCCAGCTCCAGCTGGAACATCCGGACCATCTCGATCGCGAGGCCGGCGGTGCCGGCGACGCCGACCGCGCTGTACTCGTCCGCGGGGAAGACCTTCTCCATGTCCCGCTGGGCGATGACGTTGCCCATGGTCGCCCGGCGGTCACCGGCGAGGACCACGCCGCCGTCGAAGACCGCGGCCACGATGGTCGTGCCGTGCGGGGCCTCGATGACGCCCTCGGGCAGGCTGCGCCGGCCGGGGATCAGCTCGGGCCGGTGGGCCTCCAGGAAGTCGAGGAACGACGAGGACCCCGGGGTCAGGAAGGCAGCCGGTAGACGCCCGGTGCCACGAGTGTTGGCTTCCACACGATTCCTTCCAGGTAGCTTGAAGCGCGCACTGCCCGCACCCTACCGGCCGGACGATCACTGTCCAGCACGGCGGAGGGCCGGATCGGACGGACGGACGGCTCCCGCCGCCCGTCCGCCGTCGTCGGTCGCGACCGTGAATTCCCGGAATGCTGCCGGGCAGCCGCCCGGAGCCCGACCGGGATTACTGTCCGCCCTTTTGCACGAACTGCCGCACGAAATCCTCGGCGTTCGATTCCAGGACCTCGTCGATTTCGTCCAGAACCGCGTCGACGTCGTCACTCAGCTTTTCCTGGCGCTCCTTGAGGTCCTCGGAATTCTGCGCTTCCGCGGCCTGCTCCTCGACCTCCTCGGAGGAGCGGTTCGCCCGCTGCTGGCCGCCGCCGGTGTCCTTGCTCGCCATTTACCTCACCCCGCTCGATCGTCTGGCACGGTTTGGTCGTTGCTTGCTGCACCGACCCTATACACAAGGTGCGACAACCCGCTTCCGGTTTGCCGGTGGCGCTTCCTGTCCAACGCCCGCCGGTACCCCAGATGATTCCCATTCGCCCGGCGTTCACCCGTGGTGATCGGAAACTCACCGGGCTATCCGCCGGACAGCACCCGCAGCAGGTCCTCCGCCGTGCGGCAGCGGTCCAGCAGCTCCTTGACGTGGTTGCGGGTGCCGCGCAGCGGCTCCAGGGTGGGCACCCGCTGGAGCGAGTCCCGGCCCGGCAGGTCGAAGATCACCGAGTCCCAGGAGGCCGCCGCGACGTGCTCCGCGTACTGCTCCAGGCAGCGGCCGCGGAAGTAGGCCCGGGTGTCCTCCGGGGGCTTGGTGACGGCCCTGGTGACGTCCTCCTCGGTCACCAGCCGGTCGAAGCGTCCGCGGGCCACCAGGCGGTTGTAGAGGCCCTTGTCGGGCCGCACGTCGCTGTACTGGAGGTCGACCAGCTGCAGGCGCGGGTTGTCCCACTCCAGGGCGTCCCGGCTGCGGTAGCCCTCCAGGATCTCCCGCTTGGCGATCCAGTCCAGCTGGCGGGAGAGCGACATCGGGTCGCGCTCCAGGCGGCCCAGCACGTCCTCCCAGCGGGCCAGCACGTCCACCGTCTGCTCGTCGGCGTCGGTGCCGAAGCGGTCCTCGACGTACTTGCGGGCCAGCTCGAAGTACTCCAGCTGGAGCTGCACGGCGGTGAGCCGGCGGCCGCTGCGCAGCGTGACCAGGTGCTTCAGGGTGGGGTCGTGGGAGATCCGGTGCAGGGTGCGCACCGGCTGGTCGACGGCCAGGTCGGAGGTGATGAAGGCGTCCTCGATCATCGCCAGGACCAGCGAGGTGGTGCCGAGCTTGAGGTAGGTGGAGATCTCGGAGAGGTTGGCGTCCCCGATGATCACGTGGAGCCGGCGGTACTTCTCGGCGTCGGCGTGGGGTTCGTCCCGGGTGTTGATGATCGGCCGTTTGAGGGTGGTCTCCAGGCCGACCTCGACCTCGAAGAAGTCGGCGCGCTGGCTGATCTGGAAGCCGTGGGCGGAGCCGTCCTGCCCGATGCCGACCCGGCCGGCGCCGGTGACCACCTGGCGCGAGACGAAGAACGGGGTGAGGTGGCGGACGATGTCGGCGAACGGGGTGGCCCGCTTCATCAGGTAGTTCTCGTGGGTGCCGTAGGAGGCGCCCTTGTTGTCGGTGTTGTTCTTGTACAGGTGGATGTTCTGCCCGTTGGGCAGCTCCAGCGCGCGCTGTGCGGCGGCCGCCATGATCCGTTCGCCGGCCTTGTCCCAGAGCACGGCGTCGCGCGGGTTGGTCACCTCGGGCGAGCTGTACTCGGGGTGCGCGTGGTCCACGTAGAACCGCGCGCCGTTGGTGAGGATGACGTTGGCGAGGCCGATGTCCTCGTCGGTCAGCTGGCTGGCGTCGGCGACGTCCCGTGCGAGGTCGAACCCCCGGGCGTCACGCAGCGGATTCTCCTCCTCGAAGTCCCAGCGGGCCCGCCGTGCCCGGTGCATCGCCGCCGCGTACGCGTTGACGATCTGGGACGAGGTGAGCATGGCGTTGGCGTTGGGGTGCCCGGGCACGGAGATCCCGTACTCGGTCTCGATGCCCATCACGCGCCGTACGGTCATGCGGCCCTCCTTGCCCGGTGCGCCGCCCCCGGCGGGCGGTCCACACTGACGTACCGCTGAACAACACCGACGCCGGCCGTCTGCCCGCGAACGGTGGGTCGAGCCTAGAACGCCTTGCCGACCGGCGGGCCCCGAGACGCGCCGTCCGGCTGCGGGGCCGCGAGGCGCCACAGCCGGACGGGGTGCGTGCGTTCCGGGAGGCCCGGAGCGGTTCGGCTACAGGTACTGCCCGGTGTTGGCGACAGTGTCGATGGAGCGGCCGGACTCGGCGCCCTGCTTCCCCGTGACGAGGGTGCGGATGAAGACGATCCGCTCGCCCTTCTTGCCGGAGATCCGGGCCCAGTCGTCCGGGTTGGTGGTGTTCGGCAGGTCCTCGTTCTCCTTGAACTCGTCCACGCAGGCGTTGAGCAGGTGGGAGACCCGCAGACCGCGCTGGCCGTGGTCGAGGTAGTCCTTGATGGCCATCTTCTTGGCCCGGTCGACGATGTTCTGGATCATCGCGCCGGAGTTGAAGTCCTTGAAGTACAGGACCTCCTTGTCACCGTTGGCGTAGGTGACCTCCAGGAAGCGGTTCTCCTCGGTCTCGGAGTACATCCGCTCCACCACCGACTGGATCATCGCCGCCACCGTGGCCTCGACGGAGCCGTCGTGCTCCTTGACGTCGTCGGGGTGGAAGGGCAGCGAGTCCTTCAGGTACTTGGAGAAGATGTCCTTGGCGGCCTCGGCGTCCGGGCGCTCGATCTTGATCTTGACGTCCAGCCGGCCCGGCCGCAGGATGGCCGGGTCGATCATGTCCTCGCGGTTCGAGGCGCCGATCACGATGACGTTCTCCAGCCCCTCCACGCCGTCGATCTCGGCGAGCAGCTGGGGGACGATGGTGTTCTCGACGTCCGAGCTCACGCCGGAGCCGCGGGTGCGGAAGAGCGACTCCATCTCGTCGAAGAAGACGATGACCGGGGTGCCCTCGCCGGCCTTCTCGCGGGCCCGCTGGAAGACCAGGCGGATCTGCCGCTCGGTCTCGCCGACGTACTTGTTGAGCAGCTCGGGGCCCTTGATGTTGAGGAAGTAGCTCTTCCCCTGGGGGCGGCCGGTGACCTCGGCGACCTTCTTGGCCAGCGAGTTCGCCACGGCCTTGGCGATCAGCGTCTTCCCGCAGCCGGGCGGGCCGTAGAGCAGCACGCCCTTGGGCGGGCGCAGCTCGTACTCCTTGAAGAGCTCGGCGTGCAGGTAGGGCAGCTCGACCGCGTCGCGGATCAGCTCGATCTGGTTGGCCAGGCCGCCGATCTGGCGGTAGTCGATGTCCGGGACCTCTTCGAGGACCAGCTCCTCGACCTCGGCCTTCGGCACGACCTCGTACACGTAGCCGGACCGCGGTTCCAGCAGCAGGGCGTCCCCCGCCCGGAGGGTGATCTCGCGCAGCGGTTCGGCGAGGCGGACCACCCGCTCCTCGTCGGTGTGGCCGATGACCAGGGCCCGCTCGCCGTCCTCCAGGACCTCCTTGAGGGTGACGAGGTCGCCGATGCGCTCGAAGGCCATCGCGTCCACGATGTTGAGGGCCTCGTTGAGCATCACTTCCTGGCCGCGCCGCAGCTCGTCGAGGTCGACGTTGGGGCTGACGTTCACGCGGAGCTTGCGGCCGCCGGTGAAGATGTCGGCGGTGCCGTCCTCGTTGGAGCTGAGGAAGACGCCGAATCCCGCCGGGGGCTGTGCCAGCCGGTCCACTTCCTCCTTGAGGGCCACGATCTGGTCGCGGGCCTCGCGCAGGGTGGAGGCGAGCCGTTCGTTCTGGGCGGTCACGCCGGCCAGGTTGGTCTGGAGCTCGACGATCCGCTCTTCGAGGATTCTCGAATTGCGCGGCGAGTCGGCGAGCTTGCGGCGCAGCACGGCGATTTCCTGCTCAAGGTACGAGACCTGAGCGGCCTCGTCGGAACCACGAGCGGGCCGGCCGGTGCTGCGGTTGTAGTCGTCATCGTGGGCTGCCACGGTCCTCACCTCCTCCGGGGAGCTGGACGCTTCCAGACCCTACCTGGGACCAGGGGTCCCTAAACCCCTAGATCAAGAAAGATGGAACGGGCGTGTCCGATCTTCGCCCTCGCGTGCTTCCCCTCTGCTAGGGGGATACCCACCGCGCACCGGCCAAAGCGGGCCAGATGTATCGTCGAGCGAGTCGATATCCGATCGGGACCGACACCCTGGGTCCGATCGTTGTACGAATGGCGGGAATGCCCCAGGACGGGGCGTCCCGGGACAGAAACGGCGGACAATCATCATGTCGGTGAGCGAGTCGGCGGCTGCCGGGCCGCTGGAGGTGTGGATCGACCAGGATCTGTGCACCGGTGACGGCATCTGCGCGCAGTACGCGCCGGAGGTGTTCGAGCTGGACATCGACGGCCTCGCCTATGTGAAGGGCGAGGACGACGAGTTGCGCCAGCAGCCGGGCGAGACGGTGCCGGTGCCGCTGACGTTGCTTCAGGACGTGGTGGACTCGGTGAAGGACTGCCCGGGCGACTGCATCCACGTGCGCCGGGCCGCGGACGGCGTCGAGGTCTACGGGCCTGACGCCGAGTAGGCGGCGCCGGGTCCGGGCGCCCGGGGGCGGGTGGCGTCAGGTGAGGCTGAGCGGGGCGGCGGTCCGGGAGAGTTCCCAGCCGCCGCCCTTGCGCGTCCAGGTGAGGTCGACCGAGATGTCGGGCGCGAACCGCGGCACGTCGTCGGCGGAGTAGCCCTGGGCGTGGGCGGTGACGGTGCCGTCGGAGCGCAGCGCGAGGCGGCTGACGGTGAGGTTCTCGCGCTCGGAGAGCAGGGTGGCCAGCACGACCGGGCGCCCGCCGGGGCCGGGGCCGAGCAGGTAGACGGCGTCGGGCGGGGTGCCGTTCTCGGCGGCGCAGTGCGCGGCGGCGACGGTGCCGGGGCGGCCGTCGCCGAGGTCGGCGGCGAAGCTGACGGCCACGGTCACCGGGAACGGACCGCAGTCGAGCGGGAGTTCGGCCTTCGCCGGGTCGGGGGCGGCGGCCGCGGGAAGGGCCCTGGGGGTGGCGCGGACCGGCCCGGGGGTGCCGCTGGCGGGGCCGGCGGCGAGCGCGGCCACCACCACGGCGGCGCAGCCGGCCACCGTCACGGCCCAGTGCCAGGGGGCGGTGCGCCCGCGCCGGGGGCCTCCGCGGCCCGTGGCGGTCTGCTGTCCAGCCGTCGTCCCGACCGCGGTCTCCACCAGGCGTCCCCTCCAGTGGTCTGTGTGAGCGAGCATCGTCCCACACCGGCGTCACCGGGCGGTGGCGCGGGTGCGGGAACGCGGAAGGGGTGGTACGGCGCTGCCGGCCCCCCCCCAGCCCCGGCGCGAGGGACTCGTGGGCCGCCTGTGAGGCGGCCGCGGCGGCGGCGGCGGGGCCGGGGGGGGCGGCCTCCAGGAGGGG
>NZ_JBHYUU010000287.1:0-1775 GCF_042749955.1 Kitasatospora sp. NPDC059462
GCCGATGGTACTGCAGGGGGGACCCTGTGGGAGAGTAGGACGCCGCCGAACAAATTTTGAGAAGAACCCCCGCCGGTATTCCGGCGGGGGTTCTTCGCGTTGTCCGCCGGCGCATCGTCAGAACATGCCGGGGGGGATCATATGTGATTCTTGTCATGCGGGAGAGGCCGGAACCGTTTCGGTTCGGGGGGTGGGGCCCAGTTAGCATGTGAACACCCTCCTAGCTCGAAAGATGGACTTGTGACTGTCAACGACGACGTGTTCACGGACTGGAAGAACCGCGAGGAGATCGCGGAGTCGATGATCCCGATCATCGGCCGACTGCACCGGGAGCGGGACGTCACTGTCCTGCTGTACAGCCGTTCCCTGGTGAACAAGTCGGTGGTCAGCATCCTGAAGACCCACCGGTTCGCCCGCCAGATTGCCGGCGAGGAGCTCTCGGTCACCGAGACGCTGCCGTTCCTGCGGGCGCTGACCACCCTGGATCTCGGCCCTTCCCAGATCGACCTCGGCATGCTCGCCGCCACCTACCGCGCGGACAACCGCGGTCTCTCGGTGGAGGAGTTCACCGCGGAGGCCGTCGTCGGCGCCACGGGTGCCAACAAGATCGAGCGCCGCGAGTCGCCGCGTGACGTCGTCCTCTACGGCTTCGGCCGCATCGGCCGCCTGGTCGCCCGTCTGCTGATCGAGAAGGCCGGCTCCGGCAACGGCCTGCGCCTGCGTGCCATCGTGGTCCGCGGCGGCGGTGACCAGGACATCGTGAAGCGCGCCTCGCTGCTGCGGCGCGACTCCATCCACGGCCAGTTCCAGGGCACCATCACCGTCGACGAGGCGAACAGCACCATCATCGCGAACGGCACCGCGATCAAGGTGATCTACGCCAACGACCCGTCCGAGGTCGACTACACGGTGTACGGGATCCGGGACGCGATCCTGATCGACAACACGGGCAAGTGGCGGGACCGCGAGGGCCTCTCGAACCACCTCCGCCCCGGCATCGAGAAGGTCGTCCTGACGGCCCCGGGCAAGGGCGACGTGCCCAACATCGTCCACGGCGTCAACCACGACACCATCAAGCCGGACGAGCAGATCCTCTCCTGCGCCTCCTGCACCACCAACGCGATCGTCCCGCCGCTGAAGGCGATGGAGGACGAGTACGGCGTGCTGCGCGGCCACGTGGAGACCGTCCACTCGTTCACCAACGACCAGAACCTGCTGGACAACTACCACAAGGCCGACCGTCGCGGCCGCTCGGCACCGCTGAACATGGTGATCACCGAGACCGGTGCCGCCTCGGCCGTCGCCAAGGCGCTGCCGGACCTCAAGGCGAAGATCACCGGCAGCTCGATCCGGGTGCCCGTGCCGGACGTCTCGATCGCCATCCTGAACCTCCAGCTGGCCCGTGAGACCACCCGCGAGGAGGTCCTCGACTACCTCCGCAACGTGTCGCTGACCTCGTCGCTGAAGCGCCAGATCGACTTCACCACCGCCCCCGACGCGGTGTCGAACGACTTCATCGGCTCGCGCCACGCCTCGATCGTCGACGCCGGCGCCACCAAGGTCGAGGGCGACAACGCGATCCTCTACCTGTGGTACGACAACGAGTTCGGCTACTCCTGCCAGGTGATCCGGGTCGTCCAGCACGTCTCGGGCGTCGAGTACCCGACCTACCCCGTCCCGGCGGTCTGATCCGCAGGACGCACCACGCCCGTGGGGCGGCGACCGGGACTACGGGTGGCGCCCCCCGGGGGGTGGGGGGGCCGGTGGGCCGGCTC
>NZ_JBHYUU010000287.1:1785-7008 GCF_042749955.1 Kitasatospora sp. NPDC059462
TCCCCCGTCCGGGGGGTCTTACCCGCAGTCCCCCCCCCCCCGGGGGGGCGCCACCCGCACCTCGGTTGCCCCCCCCACGGGCGTTCTGCTGCCCGTTCGGCCGGCTCGGCGGGGGCCTCGCGGGCAGGTTGTTGGAGGAGTGTTCACGTCCGCTTGACCTGCTGCTTCGCGAGGACGGGGGAGGTGGCGCGGAGGTGGCGTCCGGGTCCCGGATGAGGGGGTTAATGGTCTATACCAATGCGGTACTGTGACCCGTGGAGCTGTCAGAAACACGGCTGTGGGGGCCACATGACTGTCCGACAGGTACGTCCTGTTTCCGCTTTGTCCTCTTCCTCTTCCGATCCTCTTTCCCATCTGCCGCAACCGCCGGACGACCAGGAGTTGTACTGGTACTTCGGGCCGCAGCGCAGGTGGGTGCTCGTCGCCAGTTCGGCGGCGTTCGTGTTCACCGCCGGGACGATGCTGACGTTCGCCCTGCGGACGCCGGCGCTCTGGATCTTCCTGGCCGTCCTCGGGCTCAACGTCGTCGCGCTGGGGCTGTCGTCCGTCAACAGCCTGCGGCAGCGGCGGCTCACCCGGCAGTCCCACGAGGTGCTGGTGCACGCGTGGGCGCCGGAGGAGCTGCCGACCGTCGACCTGTACCTGCCGACCTGCGGCGAGCCGCTGGACGTCCTGGAGAACGCCTACCGGGCGGTCGCCGCGGTGGACTGGCCCGGCGCGCTGACGGTCTGGGTGCTCGACGACGCCGACCGGTCCGAGGTCGCCGAGCTGGCGGCCGCGCACGGGTACCGCTACGTCGTGCGGCCCGACCGGGGGCACCTCAAGAAGGCCGGCAACCTCAACCACGCACTCACCCTGAGCAGTGCCGAGCTGATCGCGATCCTCGACGCCGACTTCGCGCCCAGGCCGGACTTCCTGCGCCACCTCGTCCCGTACTTCGCGGACCCGCGGATCGGCATCGTGCAGAGCCCGCAGTGCTTCGACACCGACGAGACCATGAGCTGGATCGAGCGCGCCGCCGGTGCCGCGCAGGAGTGGTTCTTCCGCTGGATCCAGCCCTCCCGCGACGCCAGCGACGCCGCCATCTGCTGCGGCAGCAACGCCGTCTACCGGCGGGCCGCGATCGACGAGGCCGGCGGGTTCGCCCGGCTCGACCACAGCGAGGACCTCTTCACCGGTCTCGGCCTGTACGCCAAGGGCTACCGCACGCTGTACGTCCCGGTGCTGGTCGCCAAGGGCACCTCGCCGGACAACCTCGCCTCGTACGTCAACCAGCAGTACCGCTGGGCGATGGGCAACCTGCACCTGCTCGGCTCGCCCGAGCTCAAGCGGATCGGCGCGCCCTGGCGGATGCGCCTCTGCTTCTACGAGGGGATCGTCGGCTACCTGGCCGCCGCCGTGAACATCTTCGTCGCGCCGCTGCCGCCGCTGGTGATGATGTTCTTCTATCCCGACCAGATCCGGCCCTGGCACGTGCTGCCGATGCTCGCGCCGCTCTGGCTCTGGCACGTGCTGCTGCCCAGGGTCAGCCGGACCCGCTGGCGGATCGAGGTGATCCGCTCCAACGTGCTGATGAGCGTCGCCGCCGGTGTCGCGTTCTGGCACACGCTGCGCGGGCGCAGCGCCGCCTGGGTGCCGACCGGCGCGGCCGGTTCGGCCGGTGCGGCCGGTTCGGCCGGTGCGGCCACCGGGACGGGCGCGGCCGGCGGGGACGCCCCCGGCGTGCGCGCCAGGCCCAAGTCCGGCGGGATGGCCCGGAAGGTGGTGCTGCTGTCGCTGGCCTGGCTCTGCGCCTCGCTCGGCGCCGGCGCGCTCGGCCTCGCCCTGGCCGTCGGCCGCTACGGCTGGGCGCCCAACTGGGGCCTCGGGCTCTACCTCGCGGTGCAGGCGCAGATCGGCCTGCCGCTGGTCCGCGACCTCCTCGGCGAGGTCCGCGGCGCCGCCCGCGCCGATGCCGCTGCCGCCGGGCCGAAGGCGCCCCGGACCGGCATGCTGCCCCGGCGCTGGCCCGAGGGACTGGCCGCCACCGCCACGCTCGTGCTCACCGCTCTGCTCGCCTCCGGTTGGGTCCGCCCGATGCTGCCCTGGCTGGGTTGAAAGGTCGTCGCCTTCCATGCCGTCTTCCCCGATACCGTCACCGCCGCCGTCGTCACCGCCGCCCGTCCCCGAGCTGCGGCCGACCGCCTTCACCATTCCCGGCCAACGGGACCGCGCCGCCTCCCGGGGTTCCGATGCCCCGGGCCCGGCGCCCCGTTCGGCCGGCTTCCGTCCCGACATCGAGGGACTGCGCGCACTCGCCGTGCTCGCGGTCCTGGCGTTCCACGCCGCCGTCCCCGGCCTGGCCGGCGGGTTCGTCGGGGTGGACGTCTTCCTCGTCGTCTCCGGCTATCTGATCACCGGCCTGCTGCTGCGCGAGGCCACCACCACCGGGCGGATCCGGCTCGGTGAGTTCTTCTCCCGCCGGGCCCGCCGGCTGCTGCCCTCGGCGGCGGTCGTGCTCGGCGCGGTGGCGCTGTTCGGCGCCTGGCTGACCGTGCCGCTGCGGCGCGCCGACCTGGAGTACGACGTGCTGGCGGCGGCGCTGTCCGTCGGCAACTGGCGCTTCGTCGCCCAGCAGACCGACTACCTGGCCGCCGGGCGGGACGAGAGCCCGCTGCTGCACTTCTGGTCGCTGGCGGTCGAGGAGCAGTTCTACCTGGTCTGGGCCCCGCTGCTGGCGCTCACCGTCCACCTGGTGCTCCGGGTGGTGCGGGGCGGCCGTGCGGACGGGCGGGGACGGGCGGTGCGGCCGGTCGCGGTCGCGCTCGCCGCCGTGCTGACCGCCGCCTCCTTCGCGCTGTCGCTGCGCTGGACGCAGGACTCCGTCTCGCTCGCCTACCTCGGAACGCCCTCGCGGGTCTGGCAGTTCGGGGTCGGCGCGCTGCTCGCCCTGCTGCCCTGGCACCTGCTGGGCGCGCCGCGGCTGCTGCGCGTGCTGGCCGGCTGGGGCGGGGCGGCGGCGATCGTGGGATGCGTGCTGGCGTACGACAGCACCACCCCGTACCCGGGCTGGGCGGCGCTCGTCCCGACCCTGGGCACGGCCGCCGTCATCCTGGCCGGCACCCCCGGGCGGGACGGGGCCGTGGCGCCCGGGCTCGGGGTGGACCGGGTGCTGGGCCTGCGCGTGCCGCGCGCGATCGGTCGGCTCTCCTACAACCTGTACCTGTGGCACTGGCCGGTGCTCGTGCTCGCCGGCGCGCAGTTCGGCCCGCTGGACTGGCCGGTGAAGGTGGCGCTCACCGCCGCCGCCGCGCTGCCCGCGGCCGCCGTGATGCGGTGGGTGGAACAGCCGCTGCGGCACAGCCGTACCGTCTCCGAACTCCCGCGCCGGGGCCTGTCGTTGGGCCTGGCCTCGGTCGTCATCCCGGTGGTGCTGGCGCTGGTCGTCGGCTCCGGCACGCTGCGCCTGCTGGGCCCGGCCGCGCCCGTCGACCTCCAGGGCCTGCCGCCCGGCTCGGCCGACGGCACCTCGCTGCTGGTGCGCACCACGGCTCCGGCGAAGGGGGCGGCGGTGGTGCCGGACGCCGTCCAGGCCCGTCAGGACTTCCCGCCGGACGGCGAGTGCGAGGTCGCCCCGGCCGCGACCACCAGCCCCGACTGCCGCTTCGGCGTGGTCGGCAGCCCGGACCGGATCGTGCTGCTCGGGGACTCGCACGCCGGGCAGTGGTTCTCCGCGGTGCTCGCGCTCGCCGCCGAACGGCGCTGGGAGCTGGAGGAGTTGGTCAAGCAGGGCTGCCCGCTGCCGGAGATCGCGGTGGTCAACCCGCAGTTGGGCCGCACCTACCGCGAGTGCGACACCTGGCGGGCGAACGCGCTGACCCGGCTCAAGGAGGGACCGAAGCCCCGGCTGATCGTCGTCTCCACCCTCAACCGGTACACCGACGACCGTGAACTGCTGCTCCAGGGCTGGGAGAAGACCCTCGCCCCGCTGCGCGAGCTGGGCGTCCCGATCGTCTACCTGCGCGACACCCCGGTCCCGGGGACGGACGTGCCGGCCTGCGTGTCCGGCCACACCGACGATCCGGCGGCCTGCGAGTTCCCGCGCGACAAGGCGCTGTGGGCGGACCCGCTCGCCGAGGAGATCGCGGCCGGCCGGGTGCCGGGGGTGCGCACGGTGTCGGTGAACGACGTCATCTGCCCCGGCAACGGCCGCAGTTGCCCGGCGGTGCTGGAGCGGATCCTGCTCTACCGCGACGACGCGCACCTCACCAACGTGGCCGCCGTCGTCCTCACGCCGCGCCTGGAGCGGCTGTTGACGGAGTCCGGCGCCCTGCCGTCCAAGGCCTCCGTCGCCTCCGCCGCCGCCGCCGCGGCGCCGACGGTCACCGCGGACGGCTGGACGCAGCTGCTGCGCGACGACTTCGACGGCCCGGCCGGCAGCCATCCGTCCGAGGCCGACTGGCAGTACGACCTCGGCACGTGCTACCCCGGCTGCCCGGCCGCGCAGTGGGGGACGGGCGAGATCGAGACCATGACCGACTCGACCGAGAACGTCCGGCTCGACGGCCGGGGCGCGCTGGAGATCGTGCCCACCCGGGACGCCGCCGGGCAGTGGTCGTCCGGGCGGATCGAGTCCCGCCGCGCCGACTTCGCCCCGCCGCCCGGCGGCGTGCTGCGGATCGAGGCCGGGATCGCCCTGCCGGACGTCACCGGCCCGGCCGCCGCCGGCTACTGGCCCGCGTTCTGGACCCTCGGCGGCGAGCTGCGCAACGGCTTCACGGGCTGGCCCGCCATCGGCGAGCTGGACGTCATGGAGCAGGTCAACGGCCGGGACGCGGTGTTCGGCACGATGCACTGCGGCGTCCTGGACGGCGGCCCCTGCCAGGAGCCGCGCGGTCTGGGCTCCGGCGACCGGCCCTGCGGCGCCGAGTGCCGCACCGGCTTCCACCGGTACGCGGTCGAGGTCGACCTCACGCCGGGCGCCGAGCAGGTCCGCTGGTACCTGGACGGGCGCGAGCACCACAGGGTGACCGCCGCGCAGATGGACCGCGCGACGTGGGACCGGGCCGTGAACCACGGCCTGTTCCTGATCCTCAACGTCGCCGTCGGCGGCAATCTGCCCGCCGCGTTCGGCGGCGCCGTCACCCCGGCGACCGAGCCCGGGCACCCGATGCGGGTCGACTACGTCTCCGTCGCCACCAAGCCGTAGCGGGCGGGCCGGAACGAACGGGCCCCGGGCCGGGG
>NZ_JBHYUU010000288.1:0-6899 GCF_042749955.1 Kitasatospora sp. NPDC059462
CGGCCGGACGCGCCGGGGCGGGCCCGGCGGCCGGCGTCGCGGCCTCACGGCCCTCGGTCACGGCGCCGCGCCGCCCCACCCAGCGGGTGGTGACGAGCAGCCCCACGGAGACCGCCAGCAGCACGATGCCGGTCCACACCCGGGGGTCGAAGACCAGCTTGACCGCCCAGTCGGCGATCTCGTCGCCGATCGTGCGGGCCACCGGGAACAGGCCGGTCAGATAGAGACCGGCGGGCAGCAGCGCGACGGCGAACCAGCGGGTCGCGGACAGGAAGCGCCGGCGGTAGGCCCGCAGGCCCGCCACGGCCACGCCCGCCGCCGTCAGGGCGAAGGCCGCCGCCGCCGTCAGCACGGCCGCCTCCCGAACGCCGTCACTCCGGCCGTCGGACTGGTCATCTCGTCGGACCTCCCATCGCTCCGGTCTGGTGGACTGCGCGGACCCGGCCGCCGGAACGGCACAGGCCCCACTGGTGGAACACTGGGGGCATGATCGAAGGTTCCCTCCCCCGTCTTGAGTTCTGGTGCGAGCTCCAGTGCCCGGACTGCCGCACCGCCCTCGCCGACGTCCGCGCGCTGCGCGCCCGCTACGGCGACGCGCTGCCGGTCGAGCTGCGGCACTTCCCGCTGGAGAAGCACAAGTACGCCTACCCCGCCGCCGAGGCGGCCGAGGAGGCGTTCGCCCAGGGGCTCGGCTGGCCGTTCGTCGAGGCGCTGCTGGAGCGGGTGGCGGACCTGGAGGCGCGCGGCACCGAGGTCCTGCTGGAGGTGGCCCGGGAGGTCGGGGTGGACGCCGAGGAGGTGGACACCGCGCTGGTGGACGGACGGCACATGCTGACCGTGGACGCCGACCAGGCCGAGGGCCGGGCGATCGGCGTCAGCGGCACGCCGACGTACGTGGTCGCCGGGCAGCGCCTGGACGGCGGGCAGAGCCAGGACGGCCTGCTGGAGCGCGTCATCGCCGCCGTGGAGGCCGGCAAGGCCTCCTGACCCCACGCGTCACCGCTCGCCCTCCGCCACCCGCGTCCCGCCGCTCACAGCAGCGGTTTGCCGTAGACCCGGTTGGTGACCCGGTAGCCGAGCGACTCGTAGAGGCAGAGCGCGACCTCGTTGCCGCTGAAGACGTTCAGCCCGAGGTCACGGACGCCCGCCGACAGGCACTCGCGCTCGGCCAGGCGCATCAGCGTCCGGCCGTGGCCGCGGCCCCGGTGGGCGTCCGCCACCTCGACCACCATGACCCACGCCAGCGGGGCGCCCTCGGGCAGCTCGCGCAGCCGCAGCGCCAGCCAGAGCGAGCCCAGCGGCTCCTCCCCCGCCCCGTACAGCCGGCGCAGCGCGACCCCCGGGGTGTCCGCGCCCTGCGGCAGGAGTCTCGCGTGGTCGGCGTCGGACTTGGCGCGGGCCTCGTCCTCGCCGAGGCCGGAGGCGCGCAGGTCGTGCAGGTAGCCGGCCTTGGCCTCGGCCAGCCAGGCGGGGAACTCGTCGGCGCCGAGCGGGCGCGCGGCGGTGCCCGGCGGCAGGGCGGGGGCCGTTTCCAGCCGTTTGACCATGTTCCGCATCCGCTCGGTGTAGCCGAGGGTGACCGCGAGGGAGCGGGCGACCTGCGCGCCCTCGGGGATGTCGGCGTCCACCCGGGTGCAGCCCCAGCCGCGCAGCACCTCCTCGGCGGCCAGCGCGCCGATCGTCCCGCGCCCCCGGCCGCGCCCGCTGCGCACCTCCAACTCCGCTATCTCGCCCCAGAGTTGGTTGCCACGCGGGACGGCGGTGGTGCGCAGGCCGCCGACCGGGCGGCCGTTGACGCAGATCTGCCAGCGCCGGGTGCGGCCGCCGGCGGGGGTGGGGGTCTCCGGGCTCTCGGGGCGCAGCGTGGTGGTCATGTCGGGGTCCCTTCCCCGCTGCCCGGGTCTTCTACCGGTCGGAGCCGCCCCGGGACTCCGCCGTTCCGCCGGAGGGGTTCTCCGGCGGGGACGGCGGGCGGGGTGCTCAGGGGTCGAGGTCGTCGCCGCTGCGCTGGGCGAAGAGGGCCATCGCCTTGGCGGTGACCGGGCCGGGGCCGGGCAGTTCGCGGTCGTCGACGCGGGTGACGGCCTGGACGTCGCGCAGGGAGGAGGTCAGGAAGATCTCCTCGGCCTCCTGGAGGGCGTCGAGCGGGAGGTCGGCCTCCTCGGCGCCGCACCACTCGACGACGAGCTGCCGGGTGATGCCGGCCAGGCAGCCGGAGGCGAGCGGCGGGGTGAGCAGGCGGCCGCCGAGGACGACGAAGACGTTGGAGCCGGTGCCCTCGCAGAGCCGGCCGGCGGTGTTGGCGAGCAGGGCCTCGGAGGCACCGGCGCGGTGGGCGGCGGCGAGGGCGACGACGTTCTCGGCGTAGGAGGTGGTCTTGAGGCCGGCGACGGCACTGTGCTCGTTGCGGCGCCAGGGGACGACCGTGACGGCAGTGGTGTCGGGGCGGCGGGTGGCGGTGCCGAGGGAGGCGACCAGGGTGGGACCGCCGTCGCCGCGCTCGGAGCCGAGCGGCGCGGTGCCGCCGGTGCAGGTGATGCGCAGGCGGCCGAGCGGCATCGGGTTGGCGGCGAGGACGGCGGCGCAGGCCTCGCGGACCAGGTCGCGGTCGGGGTCGGGCAGGCCGAGGCCGCGGGCGGAGCGGGTGAGCCGCTCCAGGTGGCGGGTGACGGCGAAGGCCCGGCCGTCGACGGCCTTCATGGTCTCGAAGACGCCGTCGCCGGTGGTGAGTCCGTGGTCGAGGACGGACAGGGCCGGGTCGGCGGAGTCGACGAGGGTGCCGTTGACCCAGCTGGTGGTGGGGTGCTGCATCGCGGGGTGCTCCTCGCGGGACGGGCGCGGGCCGGCCGGCTGCGGGTGGCGGCGGGTCCGGTCCGTGTCGGGTCGGGTTCGATCCGGGGCGGGTTCAGTCGGTGTGGGGCGGGGTGTCGGTGCCCGACGCTATCGCGACCAGGCGGGCGGCCTTCAGCTCGGTTTCCGCCCATTCGCGGTCGGGGTCGGAGCCCCAGGTGATCCCGGCTCCGGTCCCGAAGCGCAGCTCGGGCGCCCCGGGGTCGGTCCGGTCGATCCAGAAGGTGCGGATGCCGACGGCGAGTTCGCCCTCGCCGCGGTCGGCGTCGACCCAGCCGACGGCGCCGCAGTAGGGGCCGCGCGGGGCGGTCTCCAGGGATTCGATGATCCGCAGGGCGCTGGACTTGGGGGCGCCGGTGACGGAGCCGGGCGGGAAGGTGGCGGCGAGCAGTTCGGGCCAGCCGGCGCCGGGGCGCAGGGTGCCCTCGACGGTGGAGACCAGGTGGACCAGGCCGGGGTGCTTCTCGACCGCGCACAGGTCGGGCACGGTGACGGTGCCGGTGGCGCAGACCCGGCCGAGGTCGTTGCGGACCAGGTCGACGATCATCACGTTCTCGGCGTGGTCCTTGTCGAGCAGGTCGTGCTCGGTGCGCCCGGTGCCCTTGATCGGGCCGGAGGAGACGGTGCGGCCGGTGCGGCGCAGGTAGAGCTCGGGGGAGGCGGTGGCGATCTCCACGCCGTGGCCGGGCAGCCGGATCGTTCCCGCGTAGGGGGCCGGGTTGCCGTGGGCGAGCAGTCCGGTGAGGGCGTCGACGTCGGTGCGGGCGGGGTCGGGCAACGGTGCGGAGAGCACCCGGCAGAGGTTGGCCTGGTAGACCTCGCCGGCCGCGATGTGCTCGCGGACGCGGCGCACGCCCGCGACGTAGGCGGCGCGGTCGAGCGAGCTGCGCCAGTCCCCGGCGGCCGGGCCGAGCCAGCCGGCGCCGGAGGGCGGGGCGGGGGCCGGGCGGACGTCGTCGAAGCGGGCGCAGGTGAGCAGGCCCTCGAAGTCGTAGGCGACGGCCCACCAGCCGGTGGAGTCCAGGGCGGCGGGGTCGGAGGTGACGTCGCGCAGCCCGGTGGCGAGGCGGCCGCCGAAGCGGGCGAGGGGGTGCTGGGGGTCGGGGTGGCCGGACACGGTTCTCCTGCGCGGGGCTCTGCTCGGGTGGCGGTGCCTGAAGTGTAGGTCGGGGGGCGTGAGCAGATCCGGGGGTCGCGCGGGCGTACGCCGGGTGACCTGCGGGTGTCACTCAGGGTGCCGGTCCGCCCGCGCCAGGGCCGTCCGGGCCGGTCGGCGCCGGGGCGCGCGGAGGGTGTCCGGCGCCGACCGGCCGGGCATGCTGCGGGAACGGATTTTTAGCTGGCCCGGGAATCCGCTAGAGTTCAACACGTCGCCAGGGAGCGCAGCCGGGAAAACCGGTGAAGATCCCGGGGAGACAGGCGGACGTGGCTCAGTTGGTAGAGCATCACCTTGCCAAGGTGAGGGTCGCGAGTTCGAATCTCGTCGTCCGCTCGGAGAAGGACAGTGTAAGATCGTCCTTCGAGTGTTGCCTGGTGGAGTGGCCGAGAGGCGAGGCAACGGCCTGCAAAGCCGTCTACACGGGTTCAAATCCCGTCTCCACCTCCAAGAGGCTCGCCCGGCTCTGCCGGGTGGCCTCCCCGCGCGATTAGCTCAGCGGGAGAGCACTACCTTGACACGGTAGGGGTCACTGGTTCAATCCCAGTATCGCGCACCATGCCCGGCCCTGCCGGACACCTTCCCAGGCGCGATTAGCTCAGCGGGAGAGCACCACCTTGACACGGTGGGGGTCACTGGTTCAATCCCAGTATCGCGCACGTCGGACCTTCCGGATCCTCGGATCCTGGGGTTCGCTGCGGTAGCACCGCACCGGCGCGATTAGCTCAGCGGGAGAGCACTACCTTGACACGGTAGGGGTCACTGGTTCAATCCCAGTATCGCGCACGTCGGGTCCTCCGGGGCCTGCTGCACAACCGCCTGACCAGGCGCGATTAGCTCAGCGGGAGAGCACTACCTTGACACGGTAGGGGTCACTGGTTCAATCCCAGTATCGCGCACAGTGACGGCCGGGGCCGCGACTCACCACGAGTCGCGGCCCCGGCCGTTTCGGCGTGCTCCGGGATTCGGGAGGGGCCGGCGGCCCGCGGGGAACGCAGAAGAGCCGCGTACGGTCGCCCTCACCGACGTCCGTACGCGGCGTCTCCGCCTGCCGGGGCGCTCTGCGCGCCGCTCTCGCCCGTCCGCGGTCATCGCGGGCGCGGCCTCCCCGGCGGCACTGGTTCCCCGTCCCCAGGGGATCAGTGCCCGCTCCGTGGGCACCCTCGGTGCCCGGCCGGTCAGTGGCCGATCAACTCGGCCACCGCCTGCGCCTGGTTGGCCATCTGCTCCCACCCGCCGAACAGGACCGCCAGCAGCACCGCGCAGGGCAGTGCCATGGCCACCGCCACCGCGGGG
This sequence comes from Kitasatospora sp. NPDC059462, assembly GCF_042749955.1. NCBI lineage: Bacteria > Bacillati > Actinomycetota > Actinomycetes > Kitasatosporales > Streptomycetaceae > Kitasatospora > Kitasatospora sp. NPDC059462. Next base: position 5,303 of record NZ_JBHYUU010000288.1, read on the forward strand.
TGCCGGGTGGGCTCGGTGGCCCCGGGCTGGGTGAAGGCCGGCCGACGTCGCCGGGAGGTGGATCCCGTGGGCTGCGGTGCCATGCCCTTGACTCCTGTTTCGTGAGCTCGGCCGGTGGATGGACGGTGGTGCACGTGGACGCGGTGGACGGCTTACCTCGGGGGACGAGCTCCCCGTCCACCGCTGAGAACAACGGTATGGCGGGAGGGGGTTGGCGGGCGTCATGCCGTCGTACTGTTCTCCTGGCCTCCAGGAGGATGATGATCAGACCTGGGGCCTACTACCGCAGGGGGAGACGCCCGCACCACGGTCCCAGGGGAACCCTGAGGGGGAACCCCGAGAAACGGTTCGGCAGCCCACCACCCGATGGCCGGTCCAAGATCCGACAATCGGACGGTGGCTTGAGGTGTTGCGTATCAGCACACCGCAGCGGGCAGTCCGTAAGCTGTGCCCGACAGGAACTGACGACGCCCCATCCGACGGGGCCTCACCCACAGTCTGACGGGGAAACGAGAATGGCGATGATGCGGCTGCGGCGTGAGGACCCCCGCATCGTCGGGCCGTACCGCCTGCACCGTCGGCTGGGAGCCGGCGGCATGGGCGTGGTCTACCTGGGGTCGGACCGCCGGGGGCAGCGCGTCGCGCTCAAGCTGATCCGCTCCGAGCTGGCCGAGGACGTCGAGTTCCGCACCCGCTTCGCCCGCGAGATCGCCGCCGCCTCCCGGATCCGCGGCGGTTGCACCGCCCGCGTCATGGGCTCCGACATCGAGGCCGACCGGCCCTGGCTGGCCACCGCGTACGTCCCCGGGCCCTCGCTGTACAAGCGGGTCGGCGACGAGGGGGCGCTCGGCTGGCCCGAGGTCGCCCGGATCGGGGCCGCGCTCGCCGACGGACTGGTCAAGGTCCACGAGGCCGGCGTCGTCCACCGCGACCTCAAGCCGTCCAACATCCTGCTCTCCCCGCGCGGGCCGCGCATCATCGACTTCGGCATCGCCTGGTCGCGCGGCGCCAGCACGCTCACCCACGTCGGCACCGCCGTCGGCTCGCCCGGCTTCCTCGCCCCCGAGCAGGTCCGGGGGGCGGCCGTCACGCCCGCGACCGACGTCTTCGCCTTCGGCGCGACCCTCGCGTACGCGCTCACCGGGGACAGCCCGTTCGGCTCCGGGGCCTCCTCGGAGGTCATGCTCTACCGCGTCGTCCACGAGGAGCCCGACCTCTCGGCGGTGCCGCCGCAGCTGGCGCCGCTGATCCGGGCCTGCCTGGCCAAGGAGCCCGCCGAGCGGCCCGGCGCGGCCGCACTGCACGAGCGGCTCAGCGAACTGGCCGCGCGCGGCGGGGCGGGCCAGGGCTCCGGCGGACCGTTCGGCCGCGGGCGCGGCACCGCACGCGGCCAGGCCGGGGCCGCCGGGGTGGCGGCCGCGGACCGGGGCGGGGTGGCGGGGCGCCCGGGACAGCCCGCCTACCAGGGGCAGCCCCCGGGGCGTCCGGGACCGCAGGGACATCCGGCGCGTCCGGCCGGGCCGGTGCCGCCCGCCCCGCCGGCCGCCGCGCCGCGGGGCGTCCCCGCTCCCGGGCGGGCACCCGAGCAGGCCCCCGC
>NZ_JBHYUU010000289.1:0-6694 GCF_042749955.1 Kitasatospora sp. NPDC059462
GGTACTGCAGGGGGGACCCTGTGGGAGAGTAGGACGCCGCCGAACAAATTTTGAGAAGAACCCCCGCCGGTATTCCGGCGGGGGTTCTTCGCGTTTCCGGTCAGAGTGCGAGCTTGAATCCGACGTGCGAGGGGACGAAGCCGAGGCGCTCGTAGAAGCGGTGGGCGTCGGTCCGGGTGACGTCGGAGGTGAGCTGGACGAGTTCGGCGCCGAGTTCGCGGGAGCGCTCGACGGCCCACTGGATCAGCTCGCTGCCCAGGCCGGTGCCGCGTTCGTCGGCGTGCACGCGGACGGCCTCGATGACGGTGCGGGTGGAGCCCTTCCGGGAGAGGCCGGGGACGACGGTCAGCTGCAGGGTGGCGACGGTCCGGCCGGCGCGCTCGGCGACCACGAGGTGCTGGTGCGGGTCGGCGTCGATGCGGGCGAAGGCCGAGCGGTAGGGGGTCAGGTCGTCGGGGCTCTCGCGGGTCGCGCCCAGCGGGTCGTCGGCGAGCATGGCGACGACGGCCGGCAGATCGTCGACGGTCGCCCGGCGGATGGTCAGATCGTTCATGACCACACCCTAGGCGGCCCCTGGACGCCCGCTGGAGGCCCTCCCGCCGTGATCCGGCGTCATGTGCCCGGCGGAGCGCTGGTGATGACCGCGAAGGCGGCGCCGTGGGGGTCGACGAGCCCGCCGAGGCGGCCGACGCCGTGGACGTCCGCGGCGGGCGTCCGGACGGTGGCCCCGAGGCGTTCCGCGGTGGCGAGACGCGCGTCGACGTCCGGCACCTCGAAGTAGGGGAGCCAGTGCGAGGAGACACCGGCGGCGGTCTGCTCGGGGGCGAGCTGCACGATCCCCCCGTGGGCGTCCTCGGTGCCGCCGCCGGGCGGGGTGAGGACGGTGTACAGGAACTCGCCCATCGGGACGTCCTGCTCCTGCCAGGCGAAGACCGTGCGGTAGAAGGTCCCGGCCGCCCCGGCGTCGATGCTCCAGCACTCCGTCCAGCAGAGGCTGCCGGGCTCGGTGACGGTGTCCAGGCCGCTGACGTCGTGCGGCTGCCAGACGGCGAAGTCGGCGCCGGTGGGGTCGGTGTAGCCGGCCATCCGGCCACTGGTGAAGACGTTGAACGGGGCGAAGCGGATCAGGCCGCCGGCCTCGCGGACCAGGTCCGTGGTGCGGTCGGCGTCGAGGGTGCAGAAGTAGACGGTCCAGGCCGGGCGGGCGTGGGTGTCGGTGAACGGGCCGAGCGCGGCGACCGTGCGGCCGTCCTGCCGGAAGAAGCCGTAGCCGCCCGCCTCGGGGCCGGCGGAGGCGTAGGTCCAGTCGAACACCGTGGTGTAGAAGGCGACCGAGGCCGCGGTGTCGGGGCTGGTGAGGTCGAGCCAGTCGGGGGCACCGGGACGGTAGGCGGTGGTGAGCATGGTGCGCTGCCCTTCGACGGTGTTCCTGGCGGCTCCTGCGTCCTTCCAGCCTGGCACCCGGGCCACCGGTGTCGCACCCGGACGGTACGGTGCGTAGCGGAAGTCGTCCCGCACGGTGAAGGGGGCCCGGTGGCCAGGCAGACAGGGGCGCGGACCGCCGCCGGCGGCGGTACCGGTCAGGCGGCGGCGCCGCGGCAGCTCGCCCAGGTCGAGGGCGTGCTGGAGCGGATCACCTACGCCAACGAGGAGACCGGCTACACCGTGGCCCGGGTCGACACCGGGCGGGGCGCCAACGACCTGCTGACGGTGGTGGGCGCGCTGCTCGGCGCGCAGCCGGGGGAGTCGCTGCGGCTGCACGGGCGGTGGGGGTCGCACCCGCAGTACGGGCGGCAGTTCGTGGTGGAGAACTACACGACGGTGCTGCCGGCGACCGTGCAGGGGATCCAGCGCTACCTGGGGTCGGGGCTGATCAAGGGGATCGGGCCGCGGTTCGCCGAGCGGATCGTGGAGCGGTTCGGGGTGGACACCCTGGAGGTGATCGAGAACGAGCCGGGCCGGCTGATCGAGGTGCCGGGGCTCGGCCCGAAGCGCACGAAGAAGATCGCCGCCGCGTGGGAGGAGCAGAAGGCCATCAAGGAGGTGATGGTCTTCCTCCAGGGGGTCGGGGTCTCGACGTCGCTGGCTGTGCGGATCTACAAACAGTACGGGGACGGCTCGATCGGGGTGGTGAAGAACGAGCCGTACCGGCTGGCGTCGGACGTCTGGGGCATCGGCTTCCTCACCGCGGACCGGATCGCGCAGGCGGTGGGCATCCCGCACGACAGCCCGGAGCGGGTCAAGGCGGGCTTGCAGTACGCCCTGTCGCAGAGCAGCGACCAGGGGCACTGCTACCTGCCGGAGGAGCGGCTGATCGCGGACGGCGTGAAGCTGCTGCAGGTGGACGTGGGGCTGGTGATCGACTGCCTGGCGGAGCTGGTGGCGGTGGAGGGGGTGGTGCGCGAGCAGGTGCCGGGGGAGGGCGGCGAGCCGGTCACGGCGGTGTACCTGGTGCCGTTCCACCGGGCGGAGATCTCGCTGGCCAACCAGTTGCTGCGGTTGCTGCGGGCGGACACCGACCGGATGCCCTGGTTCGCGGACGTGGACTGGCCGGCGGCGCTGGGCTGGCTGGCGCGGGTGACGGGGGCGGAGCTGGCGGCGGAGCAGGAGCAGTCGGTGCGGCTGGCGCTGACCGAGAAGGTCGCGGTGCTGACCGGCGGGCCGGGCTGCGGCAAGTCGTTCACGGTGAAGTCGATCGTGACGCTGGCGCTGGCGAAGCGGGCGAAGGTGGTGCTGGCGGCGCCGACCGGGCGGGCGGCGAAGCGGCTGTCGGAGCTGACCGGGGTGGAGGCCTCGACGGTGCACCGGCTGCTGGAGCTGCGGCCGGGCGGGGACGCCGCGTACGACCGGGACCGGCCGCTGGACGCGGACCTGGTGGTCGTCGACGAGGCGTCGATGCTGGATCTGATCCTGGCGAACAAGCTGGTCAAGGCGGTGGCGCCGGGGGCGCACCTGCTGTTCGTGGGGGACGTGGACCAGCTGCCCTCGGTCGGCGCGGGCGAGGTGCTGCGGGACCTGCTGGCCGAGGGCGGGCCGATCCCGTCGGTGCGGCTGACCCGGATCTTCCGGCAGGCGCAGCAGTCGGGGGTGGTGACCAACGCGCACCGGATCAACGAGGGGCTGCCGCCGCTGACCGAGGGCCTGCCGGACTTCTTCCTGTTCGCGGAGGACGACGCGGAGCTCGCGGCGGGGCTGACGGTGGACGTGGTGGCGCGGCGGATCCCGCAGAGGTTCGGCTACGACGCCCGGCGGGACGTCCAGGTGCTGGCGCCGATGCACCGGGGCCCGGCCGGGGCGGGCAACCTCAACACGCTGCTGCAGGCGGCGGTGACGCCGGCCCGGGAGGGGCTGGCGGAGCGGCGGTTCGGCGGACGGACGTTCCGGGTGGGGGACAAGGTCACGCAGATCCGCAACAACTACGACAAGGGGCGGAACGGGGTCTTCAACGGCACAGTGGGAGTGGTGACGTCCCTGAGCGTGGACGACCAGCGCCTCACGGTGCTCACCGACGAGGACGAGGAGGTGCCCTACGACTTCGACGAGCTGGACGAGTTGGCGCACGCCTACGCGGTGACGATCCACCGCTCGCAGGGGAGCGAGTACCCGGTGGTGGTGATTCCCGTCACCATGTCCGCGTGGACGATGCTCCAGCGGAATCTGCTCTACACAGCGGTGACCAGGGCCCGGAAACTCGTCGTGCTGGTGGGGTCACGGAAAGCGATCGGGCAGGCGGTCCGCAGTGTCAGCGCAGGTCGGAGGCATGCCGCGCTGGACCACCGGCTTGCGTCTGGATGATTCTCCAAGGGATGGTTGCCTCTATTGTTCTCTTGACGTGAAGAGATTTACGACAGAGCCTGGTGGGGTGCCGATCTTGTCCGGTTCGTACCGGCGGCGGCGGGAGGTTTTGTAGGGGCGGGCCCTTTCGGGTCACCCCGGGTGCGCGGCTGTCCGCCGGATGGGGGATGGTAGAGACAGTCAGGGCACCTTGGAAGAGGATTCATTTCGTCGGTGAGGAAGACGTGAGCGACAACTCGGTAGTACTGCGGTACCAGGACGGCGAGTACGAGTACCCCGTCGTCGAGAGCACTGCGGGCAACGCCGGCTTCGACATCTCGAAGCTGCTCCCGCAGACCGGCCTGGTCACCCTGGACAACGGCTTCGGCAACACCGCCGCCTACAAGTCCGCGATCACCTTCGTGGACGGTGACAACGGCATCCTGCGGTACCGCGGTTACCCGATCGAGCAGCTCGCCGGCCAGGGTGACTTCATCGAGACCGCGTACCTGCTGATCAACGGCGAGCTTCCGGACGCCGGGCAGCTCGCGCAGTTCAACCGCGAGATCACCCAGCACACCCTGCTGCACGAGGACGTCAAGCGCTTCTTCCAGGGCTTCCCGCGGGACGCGCACCCGATGGCGATGCTGTCCTCGGTGGTCGGCGCGCTGTCGACGTTCTACCCGGAGAGCCACAACCCGTTCGACGCGGCCCAGCGCCACCTGTCGACGGTCCGCCTGCTGGCGAAGCTCCCGACCATCGCGGCGTACGCGTACAAGAAGGCGATGGGCCAGCCCTTCGTCTACCCGCGCAACGACCTGAGCTACGTCGAGAACTTCCTGCGGATGACCTTCGCGGTCCCGGCCGAGGACTACGAGCTCAACCCGGTCGTCGTCAACGCGCTCGACAAGCTGCTGATCCTGCACGCGGACCACGAGCAGAACTGCTCGACCTCCACCGTGCGCCTGGTCGGCTCCAGCCACGCCAACCTGTTCGCCTCGATCTCGGCGGGCATCTCGGCGCTCTGGGGCCCGCTGCACGGCGGCGCCAACCAGGCCGTCCTGGAGATGCTGGAGAGCATCCAGAAGGACGGCGGCGACGTCGACGCCTTCATCACGAAGGTCAAGAACAAGGAAGCCGGCGTCAAGCTGATGGGCTTCGGCCACCGGGTCTACAAGGCGTTCGACCCGCGTGCCGCCCAGGTCAAGCAGCTCGCCCACGAGGTGCTGAGCCAGCTCGGCAAGTCCGACGAGCTGCTCGACATCGCGCTCAAGCTGGAGGAGCACGCGCTCAAGGACGACTTCTTCGTCTCGCGCAAGCTCTACCCGAACGTGGACTTCTACACCGGCCTGATCTACCGCGCCATGGGCTTCCCGACCAGCATGTTCACCGTGCTGTTCGCCCTCGGCCGGCTGCCGGGCTGGATCGCCCACTGGCATGAGATGATCAACGACCCGACCAGCCGGATCGGCCGTCCGCGCCAGATCTACACCGGCACCGCGATCCGCGACTACGTGGAGATCGACGCCCGCTGACGCCGTGCACCCGTACTGACGTCATGCGCACGCCCTGACACCGTGCCACGAGGGCCCGGCCGCACTCCTGCGGCCGGGCCCTCGTGCTGTTCTGCGGCCGGACCGTGCGAACGTCCGGCGCACGACTCCGGGGGCGGCGGTGGACCCGGAACGGCCGCTCAAAGCGTTCCTGGTCCCGCCACACCCCGGCGTCGTGCGCGAAGGCCGCCAACCGTCGGCGACCGACCCGGGGCCCGCCGGAGCCCCGTCGGCGGCAGCGGTGGTCGTGCGTCGACGCTGTGCCGTTCGTCACGTCTCAGCCCACCGGAAAAACTGCCGCACTACCAACCTAAGACGTATCACCCTGTGAGAAGTTACGCCGGGGGGGTGTGAGCTGCCTCTCGCCACGCTCCGTGTGCGGGCGGTGCCGCCCCCATATCACACCTTCCAGCGGCCGCGACGTCACCCTCCCCGCAGTCACGGCAACCGAGCGTGATAGGAATCGTGGCATTCCGGTACGGACCGTCCCGCACCTTGGAGCGGGGCGGCGGAGCTGGGGAGGGAGTGCGCAGATGACCAGGAACGTGGTTGTCACCGGCGGTGGCACGGGGATCGGGTACGAGGTGGCACGGCGGTTCGCCGAGGCGGGCGAACAGGTCGTGATCGTCGGCCGTCGGCGAGCGGTGCTGGAGGAAGCCGCCGCGGCGCTCGGGCCGAACGTGACCCCGCTGGTCTGCGACCTCGCCGATCCGGACGCCGTGGAGGCCGCGCTGGCCGGGCTCCCGGAGCGGATCGACGTGCTGGTGAACAACGCCGGCAGCCGGGAGACCGTGATCGGTGCCGGGCCGCACGCCCTGCTGGCCCGCTGGCGCGGGGACTTCGAGCGCAATGTGCTGACCGCGGTGCTGCTCACCGAGTCGGTCCGCGACCGGCTCGCCCCGGGCTCCGGCCGGGTGGTCACCATCAGCTCGATCGCCGCCCTGCGCGGGGCCGGCTCGTACGGGGCGGCGAAGGCCTCGCTGCACGCCTGGAACCACTTCCTCGCCGCCCAGCTCGGCACCTCGGGCATCACCGCCAACATCGTGGCGCCGGGGACGGTGGCGGGCACCGAGTTCTTCGGGCCGCGGCTGGACGACGCGGAGGTCTCCCGGCGGGCGGCCCGGACGCTGCTCGGGCGGATCGGGGAGACCGGCGAGGTGGCGGCGGCGGTCCACTTCCTGGCCTCGCCGGAGGCCGGGTTCATCACCGGCGAGATCCTGCACTGCAACGGCGGCGAGCTGCTCGGCCGCTGAGCGGGCCGCGGCGGCCGGAGGGCCGGGAACGCGGTGGGGCCCGTACCGCACGTGCGGGTACGGGCCCCCACCCCGACCCCAGCCGGGTCCCGGGGGAAGGGGGCCCCCCCCCCC